>DASZCA010000451.1:0-50388 GCA_035943555.1 Verrucomicrobiia bacterium | reverse complement strand
AGGGGTTATTTTATCCCGGAAGAACATGTCATCACCGCGCCTTTTGAGATCGGCGACCTGAAAATCACCCCGCTCGACCTGCCGCATGGCCGGATGACGACCACAGGATTTCTATTTGAACAGGGCGGGATCAAACGGCTGGCTTACTTGAGCGATTGCAAAGAGGTTCCGGATGACGCCATGGAGAAAATCCGGGGCGTGGAGATCGCCGTGCTGGATGCGCTCCGCCACAAGCCGCACCCGACGCACATGTGCCTGGATGAGGCATTGACCGCCGCCCGCCGCATCAATGCACAACAGACTTTTTTCACGCATCTCACGCATGATTACGACCACGACAAGTCGCAGGCGGAATTGCCGCCGGGCATCACGCTCGCGTGGGACGGCTTAAAGGTGCAAGCCGGGGCATGAAATGTGCCGGTGAATATTTTCAGCACCAGGGCAAAAAGAACGGTGCGCCGTGGTCTGAAATGGGCGAAGTTCTGTGCGGGAAATGAAAATCATAAAAATCATGACAGCAACACACTTTTTGCGGTGCTGGACGGGGCTCGTCCTGTTGTGGCTGACGCCGGTTCTCGCCCGTGCGGGTGGCGACGAGGTGGTGGTGGTCTATAATTCCCGGCTGCCGGAATCCAAAGTTGTGGCGGAGCATTACGCGGCCATGCGCCAAGTTCCTGCGAACCAAGTCTTCGGCTTTGCGCTAACCACCAACGAAGTGATGACGCGCGCGGATTTCACCGATTTTCTGCAAAAACCGCTGGCGGCAAAACTGGAGGCCGCCAAGATCTGGAAATTTGGCAACGTCGCCATTCCGGCGGCCAACGGACAGCCGGCGCATACGGAAAACCGTGTGGTGGAATCAAAGATCCGCTATGCGGCACTGTGCTATGGCGTGCCGCTAAAGATTGCGCCCAGTTCATTGATCGAGGAGATCACGCAAAAATTAACCCGCGAAGAATTTCGCCGGAACGAGGCCGCGGTGGATTCCGAACTCGCGTGGTTGCCGATCTGCCGGGCCGACATCCCCCTCACCGGGCCGTTGCCCAACCCGTTCTATACCACTACCAACCGGACGGTGCTGAACTGCACTAACGGCCTGCTGCTGGTCACCCGCCTGGACGGGCCGACGGCAGAGATCGCAAATCATCTGGTGGACAAGGCCATGGAGGCAGAAAGCAACGGTTTTTGGGGCCGCGCGTATTTTGACGCGCGGGGGATCGACAAGACAAACTCCTATTATCAGGGCGACCTGTGGATTTTGGGCGCGGCCGAAATCTGCCACCTGCAAGGCTTTGATGTGGAAGTGGACACCAACGGCGAGACGTGGCCGGTTTCGCGGCCCATGAGTCAGATCGCCTTTTACGCCGGATGGTACGAAGGAAATGTGAACGGGCCGTTTCTGGACAAGCACGTCGAGTTCATGCCCGGCGCTTTTGCGTATCACCTGCACTCGTTCAGCGCGGACACGTTGCGCAGCACGAACAGCAATTGGTGCGGTCCCCTGCTCGCGCTCGGCGCCACCTGCACGATGGGTTGCGTCTACGAGCCTTACCTGCAGTTCACCCCGAACATCGCGTGCTTCGCCCAATCCATTTGCAGCGGCTGGACCTTCGGCGAATCCGCGTGGGCATCGCAAGTCGCGGCGTCGTGGCAAACCACCATAATCGGCGATCCGCTCTACCAGCCTTTCAAAAAAGCGCCGCCGGTGTTGCATGGTGAACTGGAGCGCAGCCACAGTCCGCTCGTAGAATGGTCGCTGAACCGGCTCATGAACCTCGACCTGGTGCGTGGCGTCCGCCCGCCCCAACTGTCATCCTTTCTGGAAAACTCGCCCGTGACTGCGCAAAGCGCGGTGCTCAGCGAAAAACTGGCGCAACTGTACGACATGGAGGGCAAGCCCTCTTCCGCCATCAGCACCTGGCAGCAGGCCTTGAAATTAAACCCTTCACCGCACCAACGCATCCGCCTGCACCTCATCCTTGCGGATAACCTGCTGGCGACGGATCGCAATGCCGAGGCGGCGGATAACTGGCGCCAGTTGATCGCCGATTCGCCAGATTATCCCGATCTGCCCACCATCCGCGAAAAGCTGAAAGCGCTCGAAAAAAAGATTGCCGCCGGAAAATGACCGCCATGCCCGTTTTTTTTGACACCCACGCCCATCTGGATTATCCCGAGTACGTGGAGGATTTTTCGGAAGTGCTGGCCCGGGCGGAAGCCGCCGGCATCACCAAGCTCATCTCCATCGCCACCGACTTGGACAGCAGCCGCCGGGCGCTCGCGCTCGCGGACAAATATCCGATGATCTATGCGGCGGTTGGCTGGCATCCGAGCAATGCCCATGAGGCACCAGCGGACATCCGGGCGGAATTGCGGGATCTGGCGCGCCATCCCAAGGCCGTGGCCATCGGCGAATGCGGTTTGGATTACTACCGCCTGCCCAGCGCCGCAGGCGGCAGCGCGGAGGAGGATGCCCGCTATAAAAAGAAGCAGGCGGAGATTTTTGAGCAGCAGCTTGAGGTCGCCGTGGAAACCGGTTTGAACTGCGTCATCCACCAGCGCAGTTCCTTCGATGACCTGTTCGCGCAGATCCAGCCGTTTGCCGCAAAGACATGCGGCGTGTTTCATTGTTTTGGCGAGAGCGTGGAGCGGCTGCAGAAGATTTTGGCGCTCGGCTGGCTGGTGAGCTACACCGGCATCGTGACGTTCAAAAACGGCCAGAACATCCGGGATGCCGTGACCGCGACGCCGCTCGACAAGTTCATGCTGGAGACCGATTGCCCGTACCTCGCCCCGGTACCTTATCGCGGCAAACGTTGCGAGCCGGCCTATGTGAAGGAGATTTCCGAGACGGTTGCCCAGGTGAAGCTCTGCTCCTTGGAGGAATTAAGCGTGGCCACCTGCCGCAATGCCCGGGCTTTTTTTCCTAAAATGGGCTGATGCCCAAAAGTCATCCACCCGTCCAATTTTTTTTAGGCACACGTCGGGTCATTCCCCCTCACTTTACCGGCAAAAGCGTCCAAATAATGAACTAACCAGCGGTGGGATTTGCCGCGGCAGGCATCAGATACGCCAATATTGGGGAAATTGAGGCAAAAACTACCGGTTGGCACCGCGGTTGCGACTACCCTTAAAAGGGTAAAAGGTGGTTAAAAAGTCTGATAAAGGTGGCACCGCACTTGCGATAGGAGGTTGCAAGGATTGAAACATTTTCACCGGGTGTTTCACCAACATTAACATAAACAATTTAACGAAATGAAAAAATCACTTTTACTGTCCCTGGCGGCCCTGCCCGTCCTCCTGTCCTCCTGCGCCACGCCGCAGCCGCCCCAAGCCTATCATAACACCGATAACACGGCCCTCGTCATCGACGCCATGGATGCGCGTTCCAGCCGGATCGTCATGCCCACCCCGTCCGGCCCGATCGGCAATGACCAGATCCTTACGACCGCCAAGAACCTGCCGCAGCACCAGACTGCGGTGGTGATCTTGGAAAACTACACCGAGGCGGAAGCCGGCGACCAGTTCCGCGACCGCGGCACGCCGTGGTTCATCGGCCTGCGCTGCTTGGGCTACGAGCACATCGTCTTCCTGCACGGCAACGGCGCCGGCAATCCCGAAGGCTTGCTGACGGTTGCCAAGTACGACTGATTTTTCATAGGGTTAAGGTTGACGGCCCGCTGCTGCCACTGTTTGGCACCGGCGGGCCGTTTTTTTATTTGCGGTTGCCCTGCAACCATTCCGCCGTATATTCCGTCCACGAACGTATGACACGGCAACAAGTCCTCGACCTCTACTTTCTCGACGCCCGGCACAAGCTGATCGACCTAGCCGCCTTCCTCGACCGCGCTGAGCGCGCCACCGGCAAGGATGATTTCCGCCTGCAAGCCTTTCGCAAAGCCTTAACCAAGCTGGATGGCAAAAAGAAGCATAAGGCAAAGGCCGTGCTACTGGCATTTAGTGATCCGACGATGTCACCTGTGGCCAAGGCTGAAATGAAAGGTGCGACAGGAGCGTGGCGGAAATAACTGATTGGTTTTAACAGAGACAACATCGAAGAGTAAAATGCGATACATTGACCCCCACGCCCACATGGTCAGCCGTACGACCGATGATTATGAGCGCATGGCGCTGGCCGGTTGCCAGGCGGTCTGCGAACCCGCTTTCTGGGCGGGCTTTGACCGCAGTTCGCCGGCCGGGTTTTATGACTATTTTTGCCAGCTCACCGAGTACGAGCCGAAACGCGCCGCCAAGTTCGGCGTGAAACATTTTTCCTGGCTTTGCATCAACTCCAAGGAAGCGGAAGACGTGAAACTTGCGGAAGAAGTCATCGCGCTTATCCCGCAATTTCTCGACCGCCCGAACGTCCTCGGCATCGGTGAGATCGGGCTGAACAAGAATTCCCGCAACGAGCTGCGCGTCTTGGAAATGCAGGTGGAAGTCGCCGCCAAATATGACCAGTTGATCCTCGTCCATACGCCACATCTGGAGGATAAGCTGAAGGGTACGAGCTTGATTCTTGATGTTTTGAAAAATGACAAGCGCATCCGGCCGGAGCGTGTCATCATTGACCATGTCGAGGAACATACGGTGGAGATGGTTCTGGATCTCGGCATGTGGGCCGGCATGACGCTGTATCCCGAAACCAAATGTACCCCGGCACGGGCGATCGATATCTTGGATACTTACGGTCACGAACGTTTGTGGATGAACAGTGCGTGCGACTGGGGTGTGAGTGATCCGCTGGCCGTGCCGAAAACCGCGCTGGAAATGAAACGCCGCGGCCATCTCGCCGCCGCGATCGACCGGGTCATTTTTCAGAACCCGCAAAAATTTCTGCGCCAATCGAAGAATTTCAAGCTGCCGAAGTGACCGTCACGGCAATAGCACCAGCCGGTAAAACCGCTGGTCCATCGTGTTCACGATGTTCATGTCCGCAAAGCTGGAGGTATTCATATTGGCGATGATGGTGCCGATGCTTTGCCAGTCCGGTGCCACAAGGTTGGTGGTGACCTGTATCTGGTAAGTCACCCCGGGCAGTGAATTCCAGCCCAGTTGCAGATTGTTGCCGCTGACCATCACGCTGCCAAACGCCACCGGTGGAATGGGTGTCACTGCTATGTCGTCGAGGCCGAAATAATTCGGGTCATTGCGGCCGCCAAATTGCAGGTCGGTATTCGTGCCGGCGGACGCCACCACAAATTGAAACTGGCTCCAGTTGAACGGAGGCGGATCAACGATATCCACCAGGTTCGTGCCCTGCCATGTAGCGACAAACTCCTGTCCGTCCGCCGCCACCAGATTATCCAGCCAGAATGAAAGCTGGTACAACTGGCCGGGGGCGGTCGGCAAGGTCTGCGTCCACGTCGCCAGAAAGCCGCTCTCCCCCAACAACGCGCCATAGTTTCCGGAATGGGCGATCCCCCCATAGAATGCCTGGCTGTCCGTGGTGACCGCATTGTATAAAAATCCATCGATCACCGTATCTCCCACCAGTGTCCAGCCGGTGAAATCGCCGGTTTCAAATCCGCCGTTCAAGACGATCACGTTGCGCAGGTCCAAATTAACCGCGACGGATTGGATCAGCGATTGATCGAGGTTCGTGATCAAGACTCCGGCTACATTATGACCGAGCGGCAGGGTCTCGGCACCGGACAAACTCAGGGTGATGTTCGTTGAATCATTCGCGACCAACGAACCGCCGGTCGCCGAGACGGTCAACCACGACGGCATGCCACCCAGCGACCAATCGAGATTGGTCGCGCTGAGATTCGTCAAGGTGATGACCCAGCTTGTCTGCGTAAATGGTCCGCCGACAAGGCCGTAGGCTTGAAAGGTTGTTCGCGGCAAGATAAGCAAATTATCGGGCGTGATCAGGGCATTTATCAGGTTCGTGCCGGCCGGCGTGCCCCAACCGGTACACAAATCGTAGCCCGGCACGGCATAATAATTATTTGGGCTCGCGCCGTTGGTGTTGTTGCCGGTGATGATGTCATGAAAAGTTGCGGCATAGTTCGTTCCCTGACAGATCGCGTAGAGCGTGGGGTTGAGGAATCCTACGGGCGGCTGACCGAGTTGCGCCCCCTGCTCGTTGACCAGCGCCATAAAACCCGCCCACAACGGCGCGGCGCAACTGGTGCCGCCTTGATTGGTGATCATCTGGCCGTCACCCGCCGTCTCAAAAATGCCTTCAGCGGTGAGCGCCACGTCAGGCACATTGCGCATGACCGACGAACCGTTATTTGTAGCCATGCTCACACCGAGTTGCCAGGCGGGGATGTTATAATATGTGCTGACACCGCCGCCGCTGCCCAGATACCGGTTAACACTGGCGTTGTAGCCGTCGTTCCAGGCGGTTTCGGAGACATAGTTGCCACTCCCATCCGTGGTCAAAGAAGTACCGCCCACTTGGGTGATATTCGGGCTGTCGGATGGAAACGGAACGCCGTTGGCGAACGCATTGTCATCACCCGTCGCATTGAAAAACGATTGTCCTTGGGCCGCCATTTCTTGAAAAATTTGTTCCGCCACCAGGTTCGGGCCGCCACCGCTCCACGAGCAACTCAGTTGCCGGCATACATTGTCGTTGGCCATCTGGTTTAAAACATCGTCGAAAAAAGCCGTATTATTCGGCGCTTCATAAACATAGATATTGGAGATGCCGGGGGCCATGGCGAGGGACATCTCGATATCCACCGATACCTCGATGCTGCCTTGCCCGGGCGTGCCCACGCCGCCATCCACGGGTACGACGATAATTGGAGGCAGGTTGGTCAGGCCGATGGCGTTGGCGTAATTGGTGATGTCCACCGGATAGAACGCGTCGAACTGCAACAGGCCGATGCTCTGGCCCGCGCCAGTCAACGTGGTGCCGGGAACATAGGCGTTGCGAAAATCATTCCCCAAGTAACTGTTGCCGGGACCGGAGCCGGTTTGCGGCACCGCACGGGTGTTCGGCACCGATGACTGCGCAAGGGAACTCGGATGCGGCAGGGAATAATTATCCAGCCCGCTGACATGAACCACCGGCAGCGATGCCGCCACCGAGGGCGCGGCGTCCGGCGCGAAGAAATTCCGTTTCTCCTTCGGATGCCGGTAGGTCTGCATCCGCACATGAAACGCGCGCTCCACATCCGCCGCCTTTCCTTTCACATCCACCAGCAACCGGTTGGGATGGGTACCGGTGATGATGAATCCGTTCGTTTGCGCAAAACGCTGGACCGCCGCGTAATCCTCCGGCGTCGGGCCGAAACGCGCGGTGAATTCCGCCGGGGTCAGGTAATGATGAAACTGGGGGCTCGTCGGATCATAGATCTCGCGCAAGAGGTTGGTCAGTGCCGCGGCATTGCGTAACGGCAGCCCGATCGCCAACTGCAACTCGTTCGTACCCGCCATCCGTCCGAGCGGAGCAGCTTTTCCTTGAGCCACCACCGACGGGACATAATTAGACCCCAGTTGTTTCTGCGCCGCAAAGATGGAACCCGAAAAGAAGAGCCCCACAAAGACTGGGAAAATCCAACATTTTATGCCGGGCCAATTCGCCATGAGGTTTTGCTAAAAATAACATCATTTATCCTCCAAAGCGAACATCAAAATCGCCGACGCCGTGCCATCCATCGTCGGTTCATTGGACGAATAATCTTCCACATCATCATGATACACCGCCGCCCCCTGAAACGCTGCCAGCGGATCCGGCTCGTGTATGGCCACCCCTTTGAGCGATAGGAAGATACGATCATAAACCGGCCCATCTACCAACGCCCCGCGCACCATCCGGTGGGTCAGTTGCGTGGTCATCAGATGGACATCGCCGGGGGATAGGCTGCCAATTTCCGTGAACATTGTCCTGCCCCAAGGGTTGCGCCCAAGCAACCAGTCGCGCTGTTTCGCGGCGAAGGATTGGTATTTTTTGTCACCGGTCATGCGCTGATACAGTTCACATTGAGTAACCAGTGCAACCGTCAAATTGTCCGAACACCAAATAAATGGCACGCCGATGTTGTAAGCATTCGTCTTCCCCATTGTCATGCACCGTTCGATGCCGGTGCGGTAGTAACCGGCGAGATTTTTTTGAAAGTGACGATCTACGAGGTCATAGAGCCGGTAGTGGCCGGCATTCATGAAGGGATAATACTGGTAATGCCCGGTTTGCACCTGGCCCATCCAGCTCTCATCTGCCGCCAGTTTGGCATAGCGTTTGGCATCGGCGAAAAATCCCGCCTCACCCGTTGCGCGAAACATTTCGGTCGCACCCCATTCCATGTCATCCGCCCAGGTAGTTTCGGCATAGCGATATTTGGCGAGATATGAATTGCCTTGTTGTACTCCTTCTTTCGCCCTGCCCATGACATACACTTCCCTGCCCGCCTGCAGGCACCGCTGCGCGAACTCTTTTTGCTGTGGATCGTCCTTCCAGATCTGATAGGCCAGCGCCATGGCCGCCGCGTATCGGCCGGCGAGATTGGCCACGCCAGTGGATTCGCTCTGGTATTTTTTTAATCCCTCCGGCCCGCCGGTCGCAAAATAAACCACCCGCGCACCGCCTTTGCCCCAGCCATAATCCGCCTGCTCATCTGGTGGCAAACGCCAGCCGTAATGATCGCGGTCATCGGCCACCTGATGGTACAGTTGGTCCGGCGCGGGATGCAGCTTCAGCATCCAGTCCAAACCCCAACGCGCTTCGTCCAATACATCCGGGATTCCGTTCGCACCCGGTTGACCCAGTGCATTGACATGATCGGCAAAGCTGGCGCGGTTGGAACTGACCTCATACGCCAGCAACATCTGCGCGGTGGCGTTGCCGGAGGTGAGGAGATATTTCAAAAGGTCACCCGCATCGTGCCAACCGCCGCGGGCATCAAACGTCGTGCCGTTCGTCAACGGACCGTAAGCCGTACGCGCATCGAGTTGATGACAGTTCGTCCCGAGCCAAGGATTGTAACCGCACCGCTGCTCCCGCATGAATTCCAACAATTGATCCGGCAGGTCCGCGTAAATTTGAGGAACGATGGTAAAAGGGGATGATTTTGCGTTGCCGCAGCACAGCACATATTTGCCCGGCGTTTTGAATTGGGTAAAGTCCAGTTCGGCGTGATTGGTGAATTGGCCCCAGGTGGCGATGATTGGTTTTGTTTTGCCGCTGAAGACCGGCTTCTGGGTTGTCACATCCGTGACCGTGAATGCCTCCGGCAACGGCACCTTGGAAAAGGCAAAGCCCGGCTTTACATCGTCCGGCGCAAATCCGACCTGGTTCACCCGCAGAAAGACTTCATCCGCCGGCGGCGCGAGCAATTCATCAACGCGGACAAACTCGTAGCCTTTCGCGGCCAGCACGTCCAGCAATTCGCCAAAGTGCGCGACAAATTTATCCGTGCGGGCCGGACCGCTGCCGAGATGCAGCAAGAGGATATATCCGTTCAAACCATGCGGATCTGCGATCTCACGTTTCACGATGCTGTCAAAAATCTTCTGCGAGGAGATGAAATGGGGATCGGCATCCCCCATGTAATCCGCGTTGGCACGCGTGCCATCGGTGTAATTCACCAACGTCAATCCAAGCTCATGACTCCACGCCACGATATCGCGGTTGTAATACTCGAACGGGGGCAGAAAATATTTCACCGTGGAAAGATCCACGCCAGCATGTTGAAGCTTTAACAAATTGGCCCGGAGATCCGTGCGAAATTCCGTGCGCGATACCAAATTGGTCTTCGGTCCGTCCCATGGACAATACAACACATGCTTGTCCGAATGCGGCCCGAGATAATGACCTTCTTTCACGATCCGCGCGATGAGCGGCGCAAAAGCGGCGTTCGTCAGAAAATCGCCGGTAACAAAAAAGGAACCATGGCCGCCGTGCCGTGCCAATTCGTTCAAAATCGTCTCGCCGCCGTCCGCATACGAATGCCCGGTGAAGGCGAAGGCGATGCGCTTGCGGTCCGTATCACCGCGCACAATCCCATCTTCGCTCAACTGCCAGCCGGCCCGCGCGACCACGGTTATGAACAAGGCCAGTGCAATGAAAACTTGCGCACTCATGCGGACGACACCGGCGCTTTGCGTTCCCTGGCTTCCGGCCCCACCATCACGACGAACTCGCCTTTCAATGAACGCTTCTGTGCCACGGCGAGCAGCTCCGCCGGCTTGCCACGCAAAAACTCTTCGAACTTTTTAGAAAGTTCCCGCGCCAGAACCACATCCCGTGCGGGATATACCTCGTTTAATTCGCCCAACAGCTTCTCGATCCGGTACGGAGATTCATAGAACACCAAGGTGCCTGCAACCGTGCGCAAGGCTTCCAGTTGATTTCGGCGCTGACCGGATTTATGCGGTAGAAAACCGACGAAATGAAATTCCTCCGTGGGCAATCCGCTCGCCGTCAGCGCTGCCACCAAGGCGCAGGGTCCAGCCACCGCCTCGACGCGCAAGCCGGCGCCGATGGCTGCGCGGACCACACGTTCACCCGGGTCGCTGATGCCGGGGCTGCCCGCATCCGTGACCAGCGCCACCTTTTCGCCACGACGCAGGCGGTCGATAATCTCCTCGCTGCGTTTTGCTTCGTTGAATTGAAAATAGCTGAGCAGCGGTTTGCTGACGCCAAAATGTTTCAGCAACTGCCCGGAACGACGTGTGTCTTCCGCCGCGACCACGTCGCACTCGCGCAACACGCGGAGGGCGCGCAGCGTGATGTCCTCCAGATTCCCGATCGGCGTGGCGACGAGATACAACGTCCCCGGTTGAAGCGGCGGCAAAGTTGAAACTTCCATGGTCAAATCTTTTTCCAGCTGGAAAGAATTTTTAACAAATCTGCCGGCAAAATTGCTTTTATCGGGGAAACAGAAAAATCCACGACGTTTCGGGTCACAATAAAATCACATCTGTGACGGGCGGCAGCGCTGGCCACGACAGCATCTTCAAAATCCTTCATTTTCAGGAGGCGTGCCTGCACCAAAGTGGTTTTGTCTGCGGTTGACACTTCAAAATGCTGGAGCAACCAGTCCACCGTATGATTTGCAGTTGCAGCATCGTGTGCCCGTTCAATTAGGTAAAAAATTGTGGTGACGGCATGAAATGGAATCAGCGCCTCCAATTCACGGGAACGTGCGGCACTTAAAATTCTGGCTGAATCCGCATAATGAGGTTGACGATTTTGAATGACATCAAGCAACACATTCAAATCAAGCAGCGCTTTCATTTGTGCCGCCGCGCAAGGTGCTCTTGATAAATTATTTTGGCATCCAAACCGGCCGGGGCCAAGCCTGTCAGATTTTGAATATCGGGATGAAGCCCGGGAATCAAACTGGAAACATCCGGCCGAGATGGTGCTTCATCGTTGGATTTGGAAAATTTTTCATGCAACGCTTCGGCCACGACCTGGGAAAGCGATTGCCGCGACCGTTGGGCGAAATGTTCCGCCTCGGCAAGCAACTTGTCCTCCAAATGGATCGTTGTTTCCATATCGAAAAAGTAGCTGAACCCGGTTAATTGCGCAAGCGCTTGGCAGCGCGGCGAAACGCGCCAAAATCGGTTGGACTTGTCGGTTGTGGGCGTGGCTTACACCTTCGGCTCCCAGCCCGGCTCGTAATCGCGACGCCAGAACTTCATCGCCGCGTTGTCATCCAAGATATGCCCGTTCGTGGTGTCGCAATGCAATTCACGCCCCACGCGCCAGGAAATGTTTCCCAGATGCAGTAAGGCCACGCTCTTGTGGCCTTCGGTCGCCGGGCAATTCGGTGGCGTGCCGTTCCGCACCGCGTCGATGAAATTGGTGACGTGTAGCAGATCCAGCTTGATGCCGCTGGCGCTTACGGTGTTCGGTGCGTTCACGGCTTCGTTGCCGTCGGCCTGCTTAACAATCTTGCCCTTGGCATCGTAGACCGTGAAGGCATTGCCATTCAGCAACACCGTTCCGTTGGTTCCGTAGACCAGCACACCGCGATCCAGTTTCTCGGCGGGAAAACCGTTGCAGCTCCGCCCTTCCCAACTGATGGTCTTGCCTTCCGGAAAATCCCACGCGACCGTTTGGGTATCCGGCGTTTCCCAGTCATCCTGAAACGCATAACGCCCGCCATTGGAAGACACGCGCATAGGCCAATTGACGCCGAGCGCCCAGCGCGCCACGTCCACTTCGTGCGTGCCGTTGTTCAAGGCTTCGCCGGTGCCGTAGTGCCAGCGCCAATGCCATTTGTAATGCACCAGGTTATCCACGTATTCCCGGCGCGGCGCGGGGCCCTGCCACAACTCGTAATTTAACCAATCCGGCACCGGCACCGGTTTGCCGTGGCCGATGCTCTCCCGATTGTTCGCGTACCACGCCTTCGCAAAATAGGCCTTGCCGATGAGGCCATCGTGGATCTCGCCGATAACTTTTTGAAGGTTCGGAAACGAACGGCGTTGCGCGCCCATCTGCAACACGCGCTGATATTTGTCCACCGCTTGGACCAACAATTCGCCCTCGTACGGATTGTGGCTGCACGGCTTTTCCACATACACATGCTTGCCGGCGGCCAGCGCCAAGATTGCCATCGGCGTATGCCAATGATCTGGCGTCGCGATGGTCACGACATCCACCGAGGGATCCGCCAGCACCTTGCGGAAATCGCCCACACCAGCCGGTGCGGGTTTCTGCTTTTTTGTCGCCGCTTTGATGCCCTTTTCTATCGCGCGCGTATCGACATCGCAAATCTGCGTGATCTGCACGCCCGGAATCTGGGTCAGGCAATCGATATGCGCCCCGCCACGGCCGTTCGTGCCGATGACTGCGGCTGTCAGCCTGCCATTGGCACCGATCACCCGGGCTGGGGCGACTTCCGCCTTGGCCAATGTGCCGAAGGCTGCAAGGCCGAGGCTGGCGGCGCCGGTTGTTTTTAGGAAAGAACGCCGGTTGATGGAATCATTCATAATGGTGTATGGGGCTATGCCATCCATCACGCCAGAGAACCCGCTGCGCCGCAACAAAGTTTCGATAAAAAAACATATGACTTTATATGACGCCGCCTGAACATATGTCCGCTTGACGTCTTCTCCGGATTTCGCCCACATTTCCCGCCATGAGATTCGCCACCTGCTTCGCCGCAGCCCTGTTGCTTGCCCTGGCCGCCACAGTCTGCCGCGCGCAAAATCCCCTGCCCGGCCTCAAAAAATATCATCGTGTAGTTTTTGTCGGGGACAGCATCACCTACCTCGGCGGTTATGTGGATGACATCGAAGCTTATGTTCTCATTCACGATACCAATTCCACCATCACCATCCTGAATTTGGGCCAGTCGAGCGAAACGGTTTCCGGCCTGTCCGAGCCGAATCATGCCGGGGGCAAATATCTGCGCCCGGATCTCAAAGACCGGCTGACAGGTATCATCGAAAAAACCAAGCCGGATCTGATTGTCGCCGACTATGGGATGAACGATGGCATCTACCAACCGTTTGACGAAGGCCGGTTTCAAAAATTTAAGGAAGGCATCCAGTCATTGCACAACGCGGCTTTGCGGTATGGCATAGCAATCGTGCATGTCACCCCGTCACCTTTTGACCCGCAACCGATCCGGGCGAAGCTTTCGCCGGACGGTGCGAAGGGCTATGCCGCGCCCTACACCAACTACAATGAAACGCTGGACCGATATTCTCAATGGCTGGTTTCGCAACGCTCCAATCATTGGGCGGTCATCGACGTGCATTCGCAGATGAACCTGTATCTGGCCGCCCGCCGGGGTGTGAATCCGGAGTATGCATTGAGCCGTGACGGAGTTCACCCCAATGCCACCGGCCATTGGCTGATGGCGCGGGAAATGTTGGTTTATTGGGGAGCGCCCCGCGACATTTCGGCAATGGATGACGTGGAGGAGATGCTTGCCGCGCATCCGCATGGCAAGGAAATCCTTGAGACGGTCACCGGGCAGGAACATATTCTGCGCAACGCGTGGCTGACGGAAGCCGGGCACTTGTATCCCGGTCATGTCGTGGGCTTGCCGTTGCCGGAGGCGGAAAAACAGGCGGCGGTGCTGACGGATAAGCTACATACGCTGGTGCAAACGCCGTAGATTGGCGAGGTTGGGGGTCATGCTCATCCCGGCCGGTCGGTTTGGAGAAAACACGCGCAACGCCGCCTAAAGGCGGAACTCCCAACGGCGAAGTGCATTGGCGCCGCCCTTCAATACAATCGGCTTGATATTATGACGGGAAGGTGCATTGTTGATTCAAGTTCAACGTTTATATGAAAACTAAAATTCTTTTGGTTCTTTGCGCCATCCTGATGGCTTTCGGCAGCATCAATCCTGTCCACGCCTCCCCGGATAACTCCTTGGAAGTAGTTGGCGATGTCGCCCTGGTCCGTCCGGGTTGTTTCTTGGTCACGATTCTCGGCTCGGCGGTGTTCGTGGTCGCCCTGCCCTTTGCTGCCGCTTCCGGCAGCGTTAAGACTACGGCGGATACGCTTGTGGTTCATCCCGCGCAGGCGACTTTTACCCGCCCGCTCGGTGATTTCTCCAGCCTGAACTGACCGCGCTTGAAGTCTGCCGCGCAGTTTTCGCTCGTCCTCGTCACCGCGCCGGATCTAAAAACGGCGCGGGCGCTCGCCAAATCCGCACTGAAAGCACGGCTTATCGCCTGCGCCAATCTCATCCCACGGCTGGAATCGCATTATTGGTGGCAGGGCAAATTGCAATCTGGCGCGGAAGTCCTGCTGCTGCTCAAAGTTCCCAAGTCCAAGCTGGCTGCGCTCGAAAAGCTGGTTTTGGCCGAACATCCCTATGATACCCCGGAATTTCTTGTGATATCGCTCTCAGCAGGTAACAAGAAGTATCTTCAATGGCTGGCGGCGAGTTGCCGGTGAGAGTTATGTAGGGCAAGTTTTCCAGTCGCCAGTTCCATGTATGGATGGAGTCGTTCGAACGAAAAAACAACACCGGACTGGAAAGTCCGGTGAACTGGCAGGCTGGAAAGCCTGCCCTACGTCAAAAGTCTGCCCTGCCCGTCAAATTAATCGTTCCAGTGCAGAAATTTTATTGAACTCGCCGCGCACAGGCGTAGATTCAATCTAGTGACAGACGGACTCAATAATCTAGGTGATCTCAGTGCGCTGGCGATGCTGGCGGTGCTGGGTTTCACCATTGCTTTTGGGTTCGCCATGTTTCGCTGGATGATGGCCATCCACCGGCGGCAACAGTTGGAAAACAGGGCCTTCAACCAGGCTTT
Source organism: Verrucomicrobiia bacterium (assembly GCA_035943555.1). Classification (GTDB taxonomy): domain Bacteria; phylum Verrucomicrobiota; class Verrucomicrobiia; order Limisphaerales; family UBA11358; genus UBA11358. The sequence goes on along the minus strand of DASZCA010000451.1, from coordinate 35,199 downwards.
GAATTTTTTCCCGTTTCCGGCCCAAAATTTTACCCCTAATCGCCCGGGGTGCTGGCTCGCCGTGCGCTCGGTTTCACCGGAAGCCGTGAAGATGGCCCTTGGCCTGAACCGGGCCGCGCCTTGTTCTTGGGAGGAAGGACTTGCCGGCGGACACGAATTTTTCATCAGCCCGCGTGTGCACGGCTGGGTGATCATCACCGGCCTCGGCCTGCCCCACCCCAGCGATGACGTCGATGCGACCTTTCTTTTCCTCACCGCCTTGAGCAAGCAGCTTGGCCATGTGCAATATTTCTACGCCAGCCGCCTGATGCATCACCATGCGTGGGCGCGGCTCGACCATGGTTGCGTGACGCGCGCCTATGCCTGGACAGGCGAAACCGTCTGGAACCAGGGCAACGAGACCCTGCCCGAAACCGAGATCGGCCTGAAGACGTTTGAATACGGCGACATCACCGGCACCATCCTCGATGCCGAAAATAATTTCGCGAAAGTGCCCGCGTTGGCGGCGCGCTGGAGCTTGGATCCGGCGGAAGTTCGCTTGAATTCCAGCCGGCAGGCCACGGGTATCGCCGGCGAATCCGCCCTCGGCTGAAAATTTTTGTTGCGCGAAATCCGCCGTCCGCGCACAGTGCGGCAACGAAAGGAAGCTCATGTCATTCAGCATCGAACTTGAACTCCAGAAATTCCCGAAGCACGTCAAGCTCAAGGAAAACAAACGCGCCGTTTTGCGCCCTCTGGCCAAGACGGATGAAAAAGACCTGCACAAGCTCTTCCTCGGCATCCCGGAGCAGGAACGCATGTTTATCAAACATCGCGTGACCGATATCAAGATCATCCGCGACTGGTGCAAAAAAATCGATTTCGGCCGGAACCTTCCGATCGTCGCGCTGATCGGCGGCAAGATCGTCGGTGTCGCCACATTGCATCAGCAGCTGGGCGGCTGGAAAAGGCACATCGGCCGCATCAGCGTCCTTGTCCATCCGGACTACCGCGGTCGCGGTCTCGCCACCACGCTCGTGGAACTCACCATGGACATCGCGCGCCGGGCCGGCCTGGAAAAAGTGGAGGCGGAATTTATCGGTGAACAGGCGACGGCGATGAAGATGTTCGCCATGCTCGGCTTCAGCAAACTGGTCCATCTCGAAGATTACGTAAAGGATATGCAAGCCATCACCCATGACTACATCCTCATGGGCCTGAACCTCAAGACCGACGAGGAATACACCGGCGTGGGCGGGTAATTTACGATTTTCGATATACGGTTAACGAGCCGAGTAGATTTCGTGACCGATCTTAATCAGTACATGCGTAAATCATAAATCGCAAATCGTACATTCAAAATGTCTCCGGAAACTTGTCCTAATTGCGGTACGGAGGTCCCACCTAAGGCCAAGTCCTGCCCGGAATGCGGGGCAGATGAAAGGACGGGCTGGGCTGAGGATGCCCATGTTAGCGGATTGGGAATCGAGGAGGAGAAGGAGTTTGATTACGAGAATTTCGTAAAAGAGGAGTTTGGTGGAGGAACCCGCAGTCCAAAACCGCAGGGGATTTCGTGGTATTGGTGGGTCACGGCGTTGGGGCTGCTTTTGCTGTTTTTGTTTTTCTTTTTAAGGTGAAATACGTTTGGCCGGTTTCCCGATAAACGCGGAGACGCAGATGGCGCGGAGGAACGCAAAGAATTTAATTTACCGCAGCGACTCTCTGCGCTCTTTGCGTCTCTGCGTTTCTCCAGCCCTGCCAACCAAGCCTGAAAACAAAAAAGCCCGCTCTTGCGAGCGGGCTTGGTGTTGATTCTTAAAAATTACTTCTTGTCTTCGGTCTTGGCGGCGGGAGCAGCCGGAGCTTCTTCCACGGCGGGCGTGAAATCAACCCATTCCAAGATGGCGCTCTGGCTGGCGTCACCATTGCGCTGGCCGAGCTTGATGATGCGGGTGTAACCGCCCTTGCGATCTTTGTAGACCGGCGCGATCTCCTTGAACAGGATCTTCGCGGCCGATTCCTGGTGCAGGCGGGCCACGGCGAGGCGGCGATGGGCGATGGTGCCCTTCTTGCCGAGCGTGACCATCTTTTCGGCGACGGAACGGGCGGCCTTGGCCTTGGCCAGGGACGTCGTGACGCGCTTGTGTTCGATCAAGCTGCAAACAAGGTTGGCGAGCATCGCGTTGCGATGTTCAGATGTACGGCCCAGTTTGGCCGTGCGCTTCAAGTGTCTCATGGGAAATCCTTATTCCGGTTTCGGTTCTTCTTTGACCGTGGTATCGATCAGGCCGGGCTCAAAATTCATGCCCAGCGAGAGTTGCAGGGACGTCAGCTTGTCCTTAATCTCGTTCAGCGACTTCTTGCCGAAGTTGCGGTACTTGAGCATCTCCTGCTCGGTCTTCATGGCGAGCTGGCCGACGGTGGTGATGTTGGCGTTGTTGAGGCAGTTCGCAGCACGGACGCTCAACTCGATCTCGTTGACGCTCATGTTGAGAAGCTTCTTCATCTTCATCTTCTCGTCATCCTGCTTGTCCGCGGCTTCCTCGAATTCCACGGCGTTCTTGTCGTAACCGACAAACACGTCGAGGTGATGCGCGAGGATGGCGGAGGCCTGGGTCAGGGCGTCGTCCGGCGTGATGCGGCCGTCCGTCCAGACTTCCATGACCAGGCGGTCATAGTCCGTGCGGTTGCCGACGCGGGCCGCTTCCACATTGTAGCGGACGCGGGTGACCGGGGAGAACAGCGAGTCAATGGCCACGATGCCGATGGCCTGGCCGGGCTTCTTGTTCTCGTCGCTCTGGCAGAAACCGCGGCCAACCTTGACCGTGACTTCCATCTCAAATTTCTTTTTCTTGTCCAGCGTGCAGATGTGCTGGTCCGGATTGACCAATTCGATGTTCTGGTTGGTCTGTATATCGGCGGCCGTAACGGCGCCTTCCTTGTTCACGGAGAGCAAGAGGGTCTGCTCATCGCGGGTGTGGGCCTTGAACTTGACCTTCTTCAGGTTCAAGACGATGTCGGTGACGTCTTCGACGACGCCGTCCACCGTGGCAAATTCGTGCATGGCACCATCGATCTTCAGCGAGGTGATGGCCGCGCCTTCGAGCGAGGACAGGAGCACGCGGCGAAGCGAGTTGCCGATGGTATGGCCGTAACCGGTTTCAAACGGATCGGCGATAAACTTTGCGTAATTTTCCGTGGCGGAAGCATCATCTTTCTGCAACCGCTTGGGCATTTCAAAACGTCCGAGGCGAACTGGCATGGTATCCTTTCAACAATTTTAATCTGGCTTTCCCGGCTTGATTTATTCCCGGCCGGAAAAGCCCGTATAATTGTTTTTCTGTTTATGGTTTAGCGGGAATAAAATTCGACGACCGCCTGCTCGTTGGCGATGGGCTGGATCTCTTCGCGGGTCGGGACGCGCATGACGACGCCCTTGAGCTCTTCCTTGTTCAGGGAGAGCCAGTCCGGAGAGACGCGGCTGGTGGAGGCTTCAAGGCCCTTGGTGGCGATCTGCTTCGACACGTTGTGGTTCTTGACGCTGATCACATCGTTCACCTTCAAGGCGAAGGAGGCGATGGCGGCCTTGCGACCGTTGACAGTGATGTGGCCGTGATTGACCATCTGGCGGGCCGCAGCGCGGGTGCTCGCGAAACCGAGGTGGAACACGACGTTGTCCAGGCGGGTCTCCAAGATCTGGAGCATGGTCTCGCCGGTGACGCCACGGCGGTTCTTCGCCTTTTCGTAGACGCCGCGAAACTGCTTCTCCATCAAACCATAGTAGTAACGGAGCTTCTGCTTCTCGATGAGGCCGGCACCGTATTCGGTGGTCTTGCGGCGGGACTTCGGACCATGGACGCCGGGACCGTAGTTGCGGCGTTCGAGATATTTTGTGGGGCCGAAGATCGGGACGCCGAAACGGCGGCTGATGCGGACGCGGGGACCTGTGTAACGAGCCATAAAATTATTATTTCAGTTGTGAAATTGGAGTTGTGATTACACGCGGCGTTTCTTGCGCGGGCGGCAGCCGTTGTGCGGCACGGGGGTGATGTCCTTGATGGAGGAAATCTCGAGGCCAATGGCCTGCAAAGCGCGGATGGCGGATTCGCGGCCGGATCCAGGACCCTTGACGCGGATTTCGACTTCCTTCATGCCGTGGGACATGGCCTGGCGGGCGGCGTCCTGGGCGACCATCTGCGCGGCGTAGGCCGTGCTCTTGCGGGAACCCTTGAAACCAACGCGGCCGGCGCTGGACCAGCCGATCAGGTTGCCCTGCGCGTCGGTGATGGTGACCTGCGTGTTGTTGAAAGTGGCGAGGATGTTCGCAATGCCGGAAGCGATGTTTTTAGCATGCTTGGCCTTGACGACTTTTTTCGCGTTCGGATCTTCACCGAGCAACTCGGCGGCGGTCGGGACGACCGGGACGGCTTCCACCTTGGGGGCTTCGGCGACGGCAGCCGCAGCGGCCTTCTTGGAAGGCTTGGCTTCCGCTGCGGGGGCGGCGGCGGCATCAGCCTTCACTTCTTTTTCCTTTTTCGGAGCGGCAGGTTTTTTCTTTTCTTCGGACATATCGTTATTCAATTTCAAATCTCAAATTTCAAAATTTGAAATATTATCAGTGGATGCCGGCCTTGGCGGACGGGTTGCGCTGCACGCCGACCGTCTTGCGGGGACCCTTGCGGGTACGGGCGTTGGTCTGGGTGCGCTGGCCGCGCACGGGGAGGCTGCGCTGGTGGCGCACGCCGCGGTAGCAGCGGATGCCTTGGAGGCGCTTGAGGTTCATGCCGAGTTCGCGGCGCAGGTCACCTTCGATGACATACTTGCCTTCCTGAATCGCGTGAACGATCTGGGAGAGCTGCGCTTCGGTCAGGTCCTTGGCGCGGATCGACGGATCGATATTCGCGCGTTCGAGAACTTCCTTCGCATTGACGGGGCCGATGCCGTAGATGTAGCGGAGCGCAATATCAATGCGCTTGTTCGGCGGGACTTCAACACCAATGATGCGTGCCATAAATTTTTAATTAACCTTGACGTTGCTTGTGGCGTTTGTTCGTGCAGATGACGCGGATAACGCCGCGACGCTTCACGATTTTGCAGTGCTCACACATTTTTTTGACTGACGCTCGGACTTTCATTTTCTAAATTCTTTTCGTTTCGACTAAAATACGCCCCACGCTCAAGTCGTAGGGCGTCAATTGTAATTTGACCACGTCGCCGGTCTTTGCCCCGGCAAAATTCTTTTTATCCCGGCCCGTCACAAACGCCGTCAGCCGGTGTCCGTTCTTCAGTTCCGCCACCCAGGTGCCGTTGGGCAAAACCCCGGTCACGCGGCCTTCGACTTGAAAGGCGTTTTCCCGTGCCATGTCAATATCTCCGGTTCGCCGTCAGTTATCAGGACGGTATGCTCAAAATGGGCAGATAGTGAACCATCTACCGTCACTATTGTCCAGCCGTCTTTCAATCTTTTTACGTCGGGACGGCCCGCGTTTACCATCGGTTCGATAGCGATGGTCATGCCCGGTTTTAACCGGTCGTTCATCGTTTTATCGACAAAATTCGGCACTTGCGGCTCTTCGTGCATCGAGCGACCGACGCCGTGGCCCACAAATTCACGTACCACGCCATAGCCGTGGCTTTCCACATACTCCTGCACCGCGCGCGAGATGTCGGACACCCGGTTGCCCGGTTTGGCCGCCGCAATCCCCAGATACAGAGACTGTTCTGTGACCGCCATCAACTGCTGCGCCGCGACACCGCAACCGCCCACCGCCACGGTCCGTGCATTATCACCGATAAATCCACCGTGCCGTACACCTACATCCACGCTGACGATATCGCCGAACCGAAGTTCGCGCTCATTAGCCAGCCCGTGAACGACTTCCTCATTCACTGAGAGGCAAGTGTGGCAAGGATACTTGCGGTATCCCAAAAAAGCGCTCTTGGCTCCGTAAGCCGCGATCCGCTGACCGGCAAATTCATCCACCTGCCGCGTCGTGATGCCGGGCTTGATGTAGCTCGCGACATCTTCTAAAACTTGCGCCGCCAACACACACGCCGGCCGCATTAATTTCAGGTCATCCGCGGACTTTAGTACAATGCCGCCCACAAATTTCAGAAGCGGCCACGAATACGGCCCTTTTTCAGGAACCCGTCGTAGTTACGCATCATGAGGTGTGATTCCACCTGGCGCATCGTGTCGAGCAAAACGCCGACCGCGATCAAAATGCTGGTACCGCCGAAAAACTGGGAGACGTTCTGATCAATGTTCAACTGCTTGGACAGGATGATCGGGATCGTCGCAATGACGGTCAGGAAAATCGCACCGGCCAGCGTGATACGGCTCATGGCCTTGTGCAGGTAATCACTGGTCCCCTGCCCCGGACGGACTCCAGGAATGTAACCGCCGTTTTTCTTCAAGTCGTCAGCGATCTGGATTTCATTGAACTGCGTCGCCACCCAGAAGTAGGAGAAGAACAGAATCATCAGCGCGTACACCAGCATGTACAGCCAGGAACCGTAGTTCAAGGTGCTGGCCACGGCGATCAACGGATCGTGCATGACAGTCGTATGGCTGGCAATCCAAGTCAGAATCGGCTGCGGGAACATCAAGATGGATTGCGCGAAGATAATCGGCATCACACCGGCGTAGTTCACGCGGAGCGGCATGTAGTTCGTGCCGCCCTGATACATCTTTTGACCAACCATCCGGCTGGCGTATTGAACCGGAATCTTGCGCTGAGCCTGCGTGATGGCGATGACACCACCGACGACGACCAACAACAAAACAATCAACAAGATGCCGACACCCAAAGCCGAGTGGGTGGGTTCGCCACCGCCGCTGGGCCAGAACATTTCTTTCGTGGCCTTCAGTGCCTGGGGCATGCGCGCCAAGATGCCAACGGTGATGATGAGCGAAACACCGTTGCCGATGCCGCGTTCGGTGATCTGTTCACCGAGCCACATCAAGAGCATGGTACCGGCAGTCATGACGGTCACAGCCAGGAAAAAGTAAAGAGGCAGGTTATCGATCAGCACGAGCCGACCTTGGAAACCATTGAACACGGAGGCCGGATGCAGCCAGTTCTTGGCGAAATAGAAACCTTGGCCGATGCACAGCAGAACCGTGAGGTAGCGGCCGTATTGGATGATCTTCGTGCGGCCGCCCTCTTCGCGTGCCAGCTTGCTCAAAGTCGGCCAGACCGCCGTGAGCAATTGGAGGATGATCGTCGCGCTGATGTAGGGCATGATGCCCAACGAACCGATGGCGCAATGTTCAAACGCACCGCCGGCAAACGTGTTGTACATGCCCAGCAACCCGCCGCTGCCAGTCTGTTGCGAAAAGAACGTAGTCAACGCATCGCCATTCAAACCCGGAATGCGGATGACGGCGAGCAAACGCGCGACGGCCAGCAATCCGAACGTGAACAAAATCCGGGATTTGAGCTCCGGGATCTTGAAGCAGTTCGAGAACGTGTTGAAGAGGTTGCGGAACATGGTTCAGCGACTTCAGGCCTTGGCCGGGGCGGCGGCCTTGCGGACCACCAACTCCAACTTGCCACCCTTGGCTTCGATCTTGGTCTTCGCCGAGGCACTGAACGCGCTCACGGTCACATTAAGCTTTTTGGAAAGCTCGCCGGTACCGAGAAGTTTGATGCCGTGGCCGGGCCCGTTGGCCAGACCGATGGATTTCAACGCGGTTTCGTCAACGGTCGCGCCGTCATCAAAAACATTCAGATCGCCGACGTTCACCGCGATGTAACGCGTGCCGAAAGCGGTGTTGTTGAAACCACGTTTCGGTATGCGGCGGATGAGCGGCATCTGGCCGCCTTCGAAACCGATACGGATCGAGCTGCCGGAGCGGGCCGTCTGGCCCTTGCCACCACGGCCGGCGGTTTTGCCGCGTCCGCTGGATTCGCCCTGACCGAGCCGTTTACGGCGGTGTTTCGAGCCGGGACGGGGTTTGAGATTGTGCAGTCGCATAAAAAATTTCAGTTCAGATTAGACGCCGGCTTCCGGAGCCTTCGGGGTCGCCACTTTTTTGATTTCCAAACCGCGGTTCTGGTAGATGCTTTCGCGGGTGCGCAGGCTGAGGAGACCGTTCAAGGTCGCCTTGACCACGTTCGCGGCATTCTTGGAGCCGAGCGATTTCGTGAGGATGTCTTTCACACCGGCGGATTCCAACACGGCACGGACAGTCTTGCCCGCGATGATGCCGGTACCGGGCGAGGCCGGACGCAGGAGGATCTTCGCACCACCGAAGGTGGAATAAACTTCGTGCGGGATGGTGACGTCTTTCAACGACACGGCCTGCATCTTGTTGCGGGCGAGTTCGCCGCCGCGACGGATGGCATCAGCGACTTCCGCCGCCTTGCCCAACGCGATGCCGACTTTGCCCTTCTTGTCACCGACGACAACAAGCGCGCTAAATTTGAAACGACGTCCGCCTTTGACAACTTTGGATGAACGGTTGATGAAAACGACCTTCTCGACGAGGTCTTCGCCGCCAAAGGAATTGTCCTGGTTGTCGGGCTTGCGTCCACGACCACGGCCGCCGCCACCGCCACGGCGATCTCCGCCGCCGCCATAGCCGCCACCGCCGCCGTAACCGCCACGGCCACCACGTTGTTCGCCACCGCCGCTGGCTGCCGGAGCAGCAGCCGCCGGAGCGTCAGCCGCCGGAGTGCCGGCTTCTGCAGGTTTATTGATATCAGCCACAGTATTTAATTGGTTGCGGGTTAAAATTTCAGTCCGGCTTCGCGCGCGGCATCAGCCAGCGCCTTGATCTTGCCATGATAACGGGTGCCACCACGGTCGAACACGACTTCTTTGATGCCCTTGTCGATGGCGTTCTTCGCGGCGATGGCGCCGAGCTTCTTCGCGCCGTCCACATTGGCGGACAATTCGCGGTCCTTGCCCTTGCCCACCGTCGAGGCCGCGGCCAAGGTCTTGCCGACGGTGTCGTCGATGAACTGGACGTGGATGTTTTCGCTGGTGAAGCAAACCGCCATGCGCGGACGTTGGGTCGTGCCGGAGACTTTTTTCCGGATGCGGTAGCGGCGCAACTGGCGCAATTTAAGTTTTTTTTCCGTTCTCATGTCTAGGTCCCACGGGTTTGGCCGTGGATTAAATTTTATTATTGGACTGTCTTGCCTTCCTTGCGGACGACGTGTTCACCGGCGTAACGGACACCCTTGCCCTTGTACGGTTCCGGCGGATAGTAGCTGCGGATCTCGGAAGCGACCTTGCCGACGACCATCTTGTCCGGTCCTTCAATCGTGAGCTTGGTATTTTCTTCGACCGTGACCTTGATCTGGTCCGGGATGTTGTAATTGATCGGATGCGAAAAACCGAGCGTGAGGTTCACGATCTTGCCGGTGACAGCAGCCTTGAAACCGACGCCCTGGATCTCGAGCTTTTTGACGAAGCCTTCGGCGACGCCCTTGATCATGTTGTTCACGAGCGCGCGGCTGAGGCCGTGCAAGGCTTTCGCCTGCGCGTCTTCGCCTTCGCGGCTGACGACCACTTTGCCGTCCGCGACTTTCAAGCTGGTGCGCTTGGGGAGTTCCCAGTTGAGCTTCCCTTTCGGGCCCTCAACGAGGACATTCTGCCCTTTCACTTCCACCTTGACCTTGGCGGGAATGACAATCGGTTGTTTTCCAATACGCGACATAAAATTATTACCAGATGTGGCAGAGCAGTTCTCCGCCGAGATTTTTCTTCTTCGCCTGCGTGCCGGTCATCAAACCTTCGGAGGTGGAGACGATGGCGACGCCGAGGCCGCCCAGGACGCGGGGCATTTCGGTGGAGCCGACGTACTTCCGCAAGCCGGGCTTGCTGATGCGCTTGAGGCCTTCGATGACGTTCTTCTTGCCGTTGTATTTCAAACGGATCTTGATCGTCTTCTTGGACTTTTCACCCTCGACGGCGACGTCGGCGACGTAACCTTCGCTCTTCAAGATTTTCGCGACGCTCTCCTTGATACGGGAGTGCGGCATCTGGACGGCGGGCAGGAGGGCGCGTCCGCCGTTGCGGATGCGGGTCAACATGTCAGAAATCGGGTCGCTCATAAAAAATTACCAGCTGGCTTTCGTCACACCGGGGATCAGGCCGTTCAACGCGGCTTCACGGAACGTAAGGCGCGAGACACCGAACTTGCGCCAGTAGCCGCGACGGCGGCCGCTCATCGCGCAGCGGTTGACCACGCGCGTTGGGCTCGCGTCACGCGGCAGTTTCGCCAGGCCGGCGTAGTCCCGCTTCGCCTTCATTTCAGCGCGGATCGCGGCGAATTTCTTCACCGTATCTTTTTTGCGATTGTTACGCTCTATCCATGCTTTCTTGGCCATAAAAAATTAGTTATTTCTCGGAGAAGGGAAAACCCATCAATTTCATCAGGTCACGCGCCTGTTCATCGGTGGGCGCGGTCGTCACGATGGTGATGTCCATGCCCTGGGTGCGCTTGACCTTTTCCAGTTCGATCTCCGGGAAGATGGCCTGATCAGCCACGCCGAAGGTGTAGTTGCCGCGGCCGTCAAATTTGCGGGGCGACAAACCGCGGAAGTCACGGATACGCGGGAGCGCGGCGGCGACCAGGCGGTCAAAAAATTCATACATGGCGTCGCTGCGGAGCGTGACGCGGCAGCCGATGGGCTGGTTTTCACGGAGCTTGAAGCTCGCGACGGCCTTCTTGGACTTGCTGATGGCGGGCTTGCGGCCGGTGATCAGGGTGAGGTCCTTGGCGGCGTCTTCGATCGCGCCCTTTTCGAGGGAGGCGCTGATGCCCATGTTCACGACGATCTTCACCAGTTTCGGGATCTGGTGGACGTTCGTGTACTTGTGCTTCTCTTTCAGAGCCGGCACCACGTCGCTGTTGTATTTATCGTAAAGTCTGGCTTTCATTTTTGGGTTCCACGGATTTGGCCGTGGTTAAATTTATCAGGCGGCGGCGGCAACGGCCTTCTTCACATTCGAGATGTGGATGCTGCCTTCGCGTTCGGCGATGCGGCCGTTCGGGTTCTGCTGCGTTTTGCGTTCGTGCTTCTTGACCATCTGCAGGCCTTCGACCACCACGCGGTTCTTCTTCACCAAGACGGCGATGATCTTGCCGCTCTTGCCTTTTTCTTTGCCGGCGAGCACGACGACATCGTCGCCCTTTTTAACATGAAAAGATTTTGACATAACTTTCAAATAACTTCCGGTGCGAGCGAGATGATCTTCATGAACTTCTTCTCGCGGAGTTCGCGGGCGATCGGTCCAAAGATGCGGGTGCCCTTCGGGTTCAATTCCTTGTCGATGAGAACGCAGGCGTTGCTGTCAAAGCGGACATAGGAACCGTCGTTGCGGCGGATGATGTGCCGGGTGCGCACGACGACGGCGTCATGCACTTCGCCCTTCTTCACCGAACCGTCCGGGGCGGCTTCCTTGATGTGCACCTTGATGACATCGCCGATGCCGGCGTAACGTTGATTGCGACCCAACACGCCGATGTTCCAAGCAATCTTGGCACCGGTGTTGTCCGCGACATCCAAACTGGATCGAACTTGCAACATAAAATATAAAAATCAGGCAACGGCGGCGGTTTCAACGGCGCGCTCGACGACTTCGACGAGCTTCCAGCACTTCAGCTTGGAGATCGGGCGCGATTCCTCGATGCGCACCGTGTCGCCAACCTTGGCCTCGGCCTTTTCATCGTGCGCGTAAAATTTCTTGTAAGCCGTGACGATCTTCTTGTATTGCGGGTGCGGGAAACGGCGTTCCACGCGGACCACGATCGTCTTGGTCATCTTGTTGGAGACAACTTCGCCGACGCGCTGTTTGCGCTTGCCGGTCGCCGCCACAGTATTCGTTGTTTCAGCCATACAAAATTATTTGGTCGCCTGCTTTGCGGTCTTCGGGGCCGTCTTGGCCTTCGCTTCGTTCTTCACTGCCGAGATGCGGGTCTCGATGCGCGCAATGTCCTTGCGCAACAAGCGGAGACTGGACGGCTTTTCGAGCCGCGCACTCGCCTGCGCCAGGCGCAGGTTGAACTTTTCCTGGCGGAGGTCGCGGCCCTTGGCCGACAATTCCGTCACTGTCATGTCTTTCAGTTCTGCAAATTTCATAAGCTCAGCTCGCGTGATGATGACGCGAAATAAATTTCGTCTTGATGGGCAACTTGGTGGCGGCGAGGCGCATGGATTCGCGCGCTTCGGCTTCCGTGACACCGTCCACTTCGAACAAAACGTTCGCCGGACGGATGACCGCGACCCAGCCTTCGAGGGGCGCCTTGCCCTTGCCCATGCGGGTTTCGAGCGGTTTCTTCGTGAAAGATTTCTGCGGGAACACGCGGATCCACATCTTGCCCTTGCGCTTCATGTGGCGGGTGACCGCCACGCGCGCGGCCTCGATCTGCTTGGCGTCCATCCAGCAACGCTCGAGGGCCATCAGGCCGTATTCACCGAAAGCGACCGTCTGGCCGCTGGTCGCAAGGCCCTTGCGGCTGCCGCGGTGCATCTTGCGAAACTTTACTCTTGCTGGTTGCATTGCCATAACAAAAAAATCTTTCTAAAAATCAGTTGGCGACGGCCGGTTCACCGATCGGCTGCACGGGTTGCTGCTCGTTTTTCTTCTGGGGCTTGTTGTCGCCCTTGCAAATCCAGCACTTGATGCCGAGCTTGCCGTAGACGGTCAGCGCTTCCGCAAAACCGTAATCGATGTTTGCCCGGAGCGTGTGCAACGGCACCCGGCCCCAGTGATACATTTCGACGCGGGCCAGTTCGGCGCCACCGAGGCGGCCGGCGGCGCGGACTTTGATGCCTTCAGCACCGAAATCTTTGGCGGTCTGCAACGCCTTCTTCATCGCACGGCGGAACGACACACGGCGTTCGAGCTGGAGGGCGATGCTCTCGGCGACCAATTGGGCATCGAGCTCGGGCTGCTTGACTTCGACGATGTCGACGTACACTTCCTTGCCGGTCTTCTTGCTCAATTCTTCCTTGAGCTTGTCAATCTCGGAGCCTTTGCGGCCGATGACGACGCCGGGGCGGGCGGTGAGGATCGTGACGCGGCAACGGTTGGTCGCGCGCTCGATCAAAATTTTGGGGACAGAAGCCGTTTCGAGCTTCTTCTTGAGCAGGGTGCGGATTTCACGGTCTTCCGTGAGCAGCTTGCTGAATTCTTTTTTGTCGGCGTACCACTTCGAGCGCCAGTCTTTGTTGACCGCGACGCGCAAACCGATTGGATTGGTCTTTTGGCCCATATTATTCGTCGGACAAAGTGATTTTGATGTGGCAACGGCGTTTGAGGATCGGACCGGCCGAACCACGCGCCTTGGGTTGAAAACGCTTGAGGGTCGTGGCAGTGCCGGCGACCGCTTCCTTGATGCGCAACGTCTCGGGGCGCAGCTTGTTGTTGTTCTCCGCGTTGGCGATGGCCGAGTGGAGGGTCTTGGCGACGAAGCGCGCACCTTTGCGCGGGACGACGGCGAGAATCTGCTCTGCTTCCAAAGCCGGAAGGCCCTGGATCTGCCGGACGACCTCGCGCATTTTCTGCGCGGACATCGGGATATTTTTGGTGATGGCGAAAACTTCCATAAAAACTATTTGGCTTCGGCCTTGGCGGTGTGAGCGCCGTGTTTCTTAAAGGTGCGGGTCAGCGCGAATTCACCGAGCTTGTGGCCGACCATGTTTTCCGTGACGAACACCGGGCTGAAAATCTTTCCGTTGTGGACGTTGAACGTGAGACCGACGAAATCCGGAGAGATCGTGGACCGGCGGGACCAAGTCTTGATGGGCGTCTTCTGGTTGGTAGACTTCGCCTTCGCGACCTTATCCAGCAACTGGAATTCGGTAAACGGGCCTTTTTTGATGGAGCGTCCCATAAATTATTTAGTCTTGATCGGCAGTCCGTTGCGGCGAACCACAATGAAACGGTTTGATGATTTGTATTTGGCGCGGGTCTTGCCACCTTTGGCGACCTTGCCCCAAGGAGACACGAGCTGCTGCCAGCCGCCGCCGCCTTTGGATTTGCCCTGACCGCCACCGTTCGGATGGTCGACCGGGTTACGGGCCATACCGCGGGTGATACCGCGATGGCCGCGGTGACGAGTACGACCGGCCTTGCCGAGAATGACGTTTTCGTGCTCGGTGTTACCAACCTGGCCGATGGTCGCGTAGCACTCTTCATTGATGCGGCGGATTTCGCCGGAGGGCAGACGGATCTGCGCGAAGCCTTCATCGCGGGACATCAAGGTGGCCGAACCGCCGGCGGAACGGACCATCTGGCCGCCGCGACCGGGGGTGAGCTCGAGATTGTGAATGGCGCTGCTGACCGGGATCGCCTTCAACGGAAGGGCATTGCCGATTTCCGGAGGAGCGGCAGGGCCGCTGGAGATGCGCTTGCCGACCGTGATGCCGACGGGGGCGATGATGTAAGTCTTTTCGCCATCGGTGTATTGCAGGAGAGCGAGGCGGGCAGAACGCATCGGATCGTATTCGATCGCAATGACGCTGGCTTCGACACCATGTTTATTGCGACGAAAGTCAACGATACGGATCTTCTGCTTGTGACCGCCGCCGATGCCACGCGCGGTGACACGGCCGTACATATTGCGGCCACCAGTCTTCTTGCGGATTTCCACAAGCGACTTCTCAGGCTTCGTCTTCGTGATATCGCTGAAGTCCGCGATAGTGATATATCGCGTCGACGGCGTAAGCGGTCTAAAATGTTTGACTGGCATAATGACTAAAGTTTTTGGTCAGCAACTTTTTTGAAGTTGGCAGGCCATCAATCCTGTCCCAAGTTGGGAATCAGTTATCGGTCTGCAAACATGCTGTCCTGCCAGCCGTATGGATGGCGAGGAGCGCGTAATCTATCAAAGCCGTGTTTCAATGCAATGCTTTTTTTGAATTTTTTTACATGTTTCGATGAAAACAGCGAAAACATTGGAGAAATCGAGAGGTTTATTTATCGCGAAAAACATAAAGACGTTAAAAAGGGATTAACAACAAAGGAACGAAGGAACAAAGAAAAGCGGAAAAGTTGACGCGAATTACGCTAATTGGCGCCAAATTTCCAGGTTAGATTAATGCTTAATAAAATAGGTGCGTTGAACTATTTGATTATAACGCCTCAAAGTGCCTGCTGCACAGGCAAACAGGGTCGTAACGCGAACCCTTGTCCATCTTGGCAAGCATATGTGGAATCTTTGTCTATTCGCCCAAGCACGCTAAAGCATGAACTCCAGCCTGATTTGGCGTGCGGGGTGCTGCAAAATGCATGAATTAAATGGTTTAAATCGTTTTATGCGCATACTAATCGCGGAAGATGAAGCGAAGGTGGCGGAATTTATACGCTCGGGGCTGGAGCCCGAAGGTTATGCGGTGGATATTGCGTCGAATGGTGATGAAGCCATCTGGCTGGCGGAGGAAAACGCCTATGACGCGCTGTTGCTGGATATGTCGATGCCCTTTAAAGACGGGCTAACGGTGGTGCGGCATCTGCGTCGGCGGGAGATCAGTACGCCGGTGATTTTTTTGACGGCCAGTGACCGGTTGGAGGACAAGGTTCGCGGCCTGGATGCGGGGGCAGATGACTATCTGACGAAGCCTTTTTCCATCCCGGAACTGTTGGCACGGTTGCGGGCGGTCATACGCCGGCAGCGACCCGGCCCCACGACATTGATGCGCATCAGTGATCTGGAACTGGACAGGTTGGCGCATCAGGCGCGGCGGGCGAGCGAGCAAATCGTGCTGACGCCGCGGGAATTTGCGCTATTGGAATTTCTAGGGACGCATTCACCCAAGGCGGTAAGCAAGAAGGCGATCGTGGAACATGTTTGGGAGCAACGGTTTGATTCGGGTACGAATGTCGTGAATGTGTTCATCAACCAGTTGCGAAAGAAGATCGACCGGCCGGGGTTGCCGCCGTTGATCCATACGGTACGGGGGGAAGGTTTTGCTTTACGGGCGGAGGCGTAGCAACTTTTTCTTACCAGCTGACCAAGCTGCTGGCAGCCGTAAAATCCGTATTTTCAAGCCCCTCGCGGCCCCCAACACAATTAACAATGCCGGATTTGACATCGGCATGTTTCTGTGGTGAATTCACCTCGTAGTTAATCAGATCAGACGGCTAATCAGACCGCAGTAAACGCCCTAACAAAAACGCTCTATGCGTATCCTGCTCGCAGAAGACGAGCCAAAGGTTTCTGAATTCGTATGCCTTGGCCTCATGGCGGAAGGTTACACCGTCGACATCGTTGCCAACGGCGATGAAGCCATTTGGCTGGCGGAGGAGAACACTTACGCCGCCCTCTTGCTTGATATCAATATGCCTTTCAAGGACGGCTTCACAGTCGTCCGCCATCTCCGGCGCAAGCAGATCAACGTGCCGGTAATCTTTTTGACGGCACGCGACGACGCGGAGGACAAGATTCGCGGTCTAGATGCGGGTGCGGATGATTATCTCACCAAACCCTTTTCCATCGCCGAACTGCTGGCGCGGCTGCGCGCCATCCTCCGCCGCAATCGCACGCAGTCTTCTACGATGATCCGCGTGGGAGACTTGCAACTGGATCGCACCGCGCACCAGGCGCACCGTGCCGGCACAGCCATCCGGCTGACGCCACGCGAATTCGCGCTGTTGGAATTTCTCATCATTAACTCTCCAAAACCGGTGAACAACAAAACCATTTCTGAACAGGTTTGGGATCAGCATTTTGATTCCGGCACCAACGTGGTGAATGTGTTCATCAACCAATTGCGGAAAAAAATCGATCGGCCAGGATTGCCGCCGTTGATCCATACCGTGCGGGGCAAAGGTTTTGCCTTGCGGGAAAAATAATCATGAATCTGCCGACGCATCCCAAAAATTTCTCCGGCGATGGCTTTGCACGGATGGCCGGATTCGGCGTGATTGACAAAACTCCAATCAAAAATCCCCCGGCGAGCCGCAACACCATTTTCCAACAGTGTCTCAAAGATTGGAATCCCGGTTGAACATTATGAAATATTAATCATGGGCGGGAATGCTTTTTGCTAATTCAACAAACTCAGAAGTTAACACATGATAAAAAACCTCCACACTACCAACGGGTTCGCCAGACGGGCGGACAAAATCAGGCGGACTGCCGGGCACTGGCAACGCCTGTTGCCGCTAGGCATGGCTTTTAGCCTGCCTCAGCTGCTTCGTGGTGAAGACCACGCCGATTATCGTTATGAGTATTACAACGAGGACAACAACCGGATGTCCATCGAGACTCATTCGGTGTATTTCGAGCAGAAACTCGCCGATGCGGTCACTGCCAAGGGCGAATTTGTTTATGATAGTATTTCCGGAGCCACCCCCATCGGCACTCACGATCTGACTGGAAAAGTGCTGACCACCGATGTCAAAGATACCCGTTACGCGGGCAACATCGGCTTGGATTGCCGGCTCCTGAACCACGTGATTTCGCCAGGCTTTGCTTACAGCCAGGAAAGCGATTATATCTCCTATGGAATCTCGCTCGGTGACGCGATCGAATTCAATGACAAGAACACCATCCTGCAATTTGGCGCGTCACATAATTTTGATGACGTGCGCCAATCCGACCGCACGACATGGTCCGGCAAGGACTCAACCGATATCATCATCGGCGTCTCCCAGCTGCTCTCACCAGTCACGGTCGTCAACGCGGCGTTCACGTTCGGTTATGATGATGGATTCTTGAATGACCCCTACCGCCTGGCGGAATATCATCCGACTATTTTCCCCACCGGTTTTGACATCGGCGTGCCGGAGCACCGTCCAGGATATCGCAGCAAGGAAGTCCTGTTCACTTCCGTCACGCACTACTTTGACAATCTGAACGCCAGCCTCGAGGCATCGTATCGCTTTCACCACGACTCTTACGATGTGTTCAGCCACACCCTCGGGCTGACCTGGCATCAGCACCTCGGCAAACATTTCATTGTTGAGCCCATGTTCCGCTTCTATGGACAGACCGCCGCCAGTTTCTACACGACCACATTCTCAGGTCCGTTCACCGCCGACCCCGCCGGATTGCACTCATCCGATTACCGGTTGTCCGAGTTTTATTCAACTGATTGCGGCATTCAGGCCACCGCCATCATCAATGACCATGTGCAACTTGTGGCCGGTTACCACCGCTATGAGATGCGCGGTTTGGACAACACTTCCGCTGACATGTATCCCAAAGCCAACGTCTACACCGTTGGCCTTTCAATTATATGGTGATGAACAGTCCCAGCTCCGCCGCTGAAGCCGTCCTCCGCGTGACCCAATCCGCGCGGGCAACGGTCGAGCAGGATGTCTACAAGCTGGAGTTCCGCGCCATGAGCACGCCGTGCCGCGTGAATTGCCACGGCGTAGAACCCCATGTCGCCCGTGATTTTCAACGGGCGGCCGTCGCCTGGGTCGCCCAGTTTGAAGCCCGCTATTCACGCTTCATCCCCGACAGCCTGATCGGCAAAATAAACGCCGCCGCCGGTGAACACTGGGTGGAGGCAGATCCGGAAACCGATCATATCTTCAAACTCTGCCATGAATTGTTCTTCTTTACCCGGGGGTCTTTCGACCCCACCGCCCTGCCCCTCATCCGGCTTTGGAATTGGAAACAACAGCCGCCGAGAGTGCCGGCAGCGGAAGACATCCGCGCAGCGCGTGAACTGGTCGGGTGGAATAAAATCCAGCGCCGTGCGGGTGGAATCTTTCTGCCGCATCACGGAATGGCGCTCGATCTTGGCGGCATTGGCAAAGAGTACGCCGTCGATTGCGTCACCAACATGGCCATCCAGCGCGGCATCCAAAATGTCCTCGTGGATTTCGGCCAGGACGTGCGGGTCCGCGGCCATGCCCGGGACAAAAAGTTTTGGTGGATCGGTCTTGAGGAGGCACAGCAACCCGGCAAATGCTGGACGGGCGTGGCGGTAGCCGACCAGGCCGTGGCCACTTCCGGCGATTATCTGCGCCATTTTGAGTTCAACGGCGTCCGCTATGGACACATTCTTGATCCCCGCACCGGCTATCCCGCATTAAACGATTGCCGTGCGGCTTCCGTCATCGCGCCGAGTTGTGCGATCGCCGGCCTGCTGGCCACCAGTGCCTGCATCCTTGGCGCCAAGGAAGGCATGGAACTCATTGATCTGCATCCCGGCGCCGCCGGTGCCATTACCACTAACCATACAAAAATATATTCCCGAAACTTCCATGAATACATCCCTGCTTAAAAAATCCGCGCTGACCGCCCTGCTCGTTGGAACGTGGCTCACCTCCGTCGCCGCCCTGAAAGTTGGCGATACTCTGCCCGATCTGTCCAGCTATTCGCTTGAAGGCAAACTGCCCGATACCAAAGGCAAGATTGTCGTGGTGGATTTCTGGGCATCCTGGTGCCTGCCGTGCGCCGAATCTTTTCCCGTGATGGATGAGCTGCAAAAAAAATATGGCGACCGCCTCGTTGTCATCGCCGTGAATGTTGATGAAAAAGCCTCAAACATGGACAAGTTTTTGCAGAAGCACGCCGTCACTTTCCATGTCGTTCGCGATGCCGGACAGAAGCTTGTCGCCACTGTCTCGCCGGAAACAATGCCCACGTCGTTCATTTTGGATGGCGATGGCAAGGTCCGTTTTCTTCACAAAGGTTTTCATGGTGAAGCCACGCGGAAAGAATACATCAGCGAAATCGAATCATTATTAAAATAATTTAACCTATGACCAAAAAAACCTTCCTGCTCTTGGCATCGGCTCTGCTATTGGGAGTCACCGGCTGCGCCAATGTCAAACCGTGGCAGCGTGAACATCTCGCTGACTACACCATGCAACCAGACCGCGACCCGCTTGGAACCGCGCAAAAAGAACACATCTGGTTCTCCCGCGAAGAGGCCAGTGGCGGAAGCGGGGTCGGCGGCGGCGGTTGCGGATGCAATTAAAAGCAACTCAGGCAGTCAAGTGCCAGCCGGCAACTAGAATAAAACATGAGAACCACTGTCCAACGTCACGCCATTTTGCTGGCCGCCCTGCTCCATGTGCTGCCGATTGTGCGGAACTTCGTTCTCAATTCCGCCGCCGCTTCAAACTTTGCCTTCATCTTGCGTTGGGGCATTGGCACAGCAACAGTCCTTGGGGCTTATGACGCCCGCTCTGCCGCATCAAATTATTTCACCTCGGCCACAAATTTTACCGGAACAGCCGGTGTTTTCTTCACCAACAATCTGACAATCCTGAGTTCCCAAGGGGATGGAAGCGCGTTGTGTACCATCACGACCAACGGCGTGTCCGCCGTCCTTGCCAACGGCCAAACCTCAACCTTTGGCATGGCCCAAGGGTTGACCCTTAAATTTTATGACCCAAACAATGGGAAACAGAATTCCCTCTATGTCGCGATCTACGGCACTCCGACTCCGGCCAGTGTTGGCACCAATGCATTCCATATTGACCTGTCCCGCGCCGGGTCTCCTACCGTGCCCGGTGATTTTAAAATTATCATAGCGGCAACGGGCGGTTCGTCTCCCCCCATCATCACCAATCAACCTGCCAGCACGACCAATCTGGTCAGCAGCAACGCCACCTTTACCGTGCTGGCCGGCACCGCCCCGTTAAAGTACCAGTGGTATTTTAATACCAACAACGCGCTGGCAAACATGACCAACACATCGCTCACCGTGACCAATATCCAGCTGACCAACACCGGCTATTATAGCGTCATCGTCACCAATTCTTCCGGTTCCGTGACGAGTTCCACCGCGCTCCTCACCGTCTGGCAACCGCCGGTCATAACCAACCAGCCGGGAAGTGTTACCAACGTGGCAGGTGGTGGCGCTACCTTCACGGTGACTGCGGGTGGTGTGCCCGCTTTGAACTATCAATGGCGGCTCAATCCGGGCACTTCGGAATCTGGGGCGACTGCGGCAACTTTCAATCTCACAAATATCCGCTCTATTCAGGCGGGAAGCTATTCAGTAGTCATCACGAACTCGGCGGGCGCCATCACCAGCACTCCCGCGATTCTCGTTATCACCAACCCATTGCCGCCTCGCTTGGCTGTCACACAGACAGGCGGGGGACAATTCCAATTGAACTTCAATGCCGTCCCCGGACTCACTAATACCGTTCTCACCAATGGCAATCTGGTCGGCGGAATCTGGGGGGTGCTCACCAATGTTCCGCCGCCGGCCGTCAATAATTTGATCAGCATCACAAATCCGGCGGGTTTCCCCAATTTATTCTATCGTCTACAGATCATTCCCTGACCGCTCGACACTGATTCATTTTTAAAATTTTAAGCGTATGCACTCGCAACAAAATCAGAAAATCAAGAACCGCTTGAAACTCAACAGAACATGAGGACCAACATCCAACGTCACGCCATTTTATTGGCCGCGCTGCTCCAGGTGCTGCCGGTCGTCCGTAATTTTTTTACCAGCCCTGGCGCCACCTCGGCGTTCGCCTACATCCTGCGCTGGGGTGTCGGCACAACTGCCGCCCTCGGCGCGTTCGACTCGGTTTCCGGTGCCACCTCTGTTTTTACTTCACCATCCACGTTCAATGGCTCGGTGGGAGCTTATTTCTCTAACAATGTTGTCGTATCCATCGGCGGCGGAAACACCGCCTCCGCCAAAAGCGACTATGTCTTTTTAAGTTCCGGCAGCACCAGTTCACCTCTGCTCTATAACGGTCAGACCACGACCCTGAACTTGCCACCAGGCCTGACATTTGCCGCCTCCTCGGTCAACAATTCCAAAACCATCGGCGGCGCCATTTACGGCACACCCACCGCGCCAGGGTCTTTCCTGACTACCGTCACGGTTGTCAGCCCCGGCAACGCATCGCTCTCCCAGGCCATCACCATTGCTATCACCGGTTCGGTCACCCCCACCGCCCCCGGCATCACCACCCAACCAGTGGGCACCAATATCATCGCCGGTAAGAACGCGGTGTTTACCGTCACCGCCGGCGGCACCGCCCCTTTGATCTATACATGGTCCAAGAACAGTGCCGCGCTAACGGATGGTGGAAATATTTCCGGCTCCGCATCCGCCTCCTTGACCGTGGCCAATGTCACCTCGGCTGATGCGGGAAATTATTCCGTCACGGTGTCAAACTCCATTGGTGGCACCGCCAGCTCCAACGCCGTGCTTGCCGTCATTCTCCCTCCTGCCATCAACGCGCAGCCTTTAAGCCAGACTGCCGCCACAGGTGGCAGTGCTGTTTTCAGCGTCACCGCCTCCGGCACCGGAACCTTGGCTTATTACTGGCTCAAAAATGGCGGCGCACTGGCCAGCGGAACAAAGTATTCCGGCGTCAACACCGCCTCGTTGACGATCAGCAATCTTACCACAACGGATGCGGGGAATTTTTCCGTCATCGTCAGCAACCTTGCCGGCGCCGTGACCAGTTCCAACGCCACGCTGGCAATCTTGAGTTCGCCGGCGATCTCCACCCAACCCGTGGGCCGTTCGGTGGCCACTGGCAGCAACGTATCATTCACCGTGGCTGCCGCCGCCTCTGCCCCGTTATATTTTTTCTGGCAGAAGAATGGCGGCCCGCTGGCAGATGGCGGAAACATTTCCGGAACAACAACGGCGACTTTGACTCTCTCCGGCGTCACAACCAATGACGCGGCCACCTATTCCGTCATCGTCTCCAACCTGCTCGGCAGCGTCGTGAGTTCCAACGCCCCGCTCACCGTGCTCGTCCCGGCCAGCATCATCGCCTCTCCCGCGAATGTTACGGTCCCGCTCAGGAGCAACGCCAGTTTCACCATCACTGCCAGCGGAACTGCGCCGCTCACCTTCAGCTGGCGTAAAAACGGAAATGCTATCGTCAACGGCGGTAACATCTCCGGCGCCAATACTGCCACCCTCGCGCTCGCCTCCGTCGGCACGAATGATGTGGGAAGTTATTCGGCAACCGTTTCCAACAGCATTGGCGGTGCGACCAGTGCGGCCGCCAGCCTGGCCGTCCTGATTCCACCGGCCATCAATGCGCCACCGCTCAATGCCATGGCCGCCGCGGGTGCCATTGCGTCATTTGGCGTCAGTGTTTCCGGAACCGCGCCGTTAAGTTTGCAGTGGCTGAAAAACGGCGCCTTGATGGCCGATGGCGGAAACGTTTCGGGATCCACATCAAATATTTTAACCCTCACCAGTGTCACGACAAATGATGCCGCCGCCTACTCGGTCATGGTTTCAAATATTCTCGGCAGCATCACCAGTTCTAGCGTCACCCTTTCCGTGATTCTTCCGGTCGGGATAACTGCCTCACCTAATGACGTGGTTGCCACGGTGGGCAGCAATGTCTCATTTACTGTGACGGCGGGCGGCACCACGCCCATCACCTACCTCTGGCGCAAAAATGGCACACCGCTCGCCAACGGCGGCAACGTCTCCGGTGCCAACACCGCCACGCTCGCGCTCGCCAGCATCACCGCCAATGACGCCGGTGGCTATTCTGTTGCGATCTCCAATAGCATCAGCGGCACAGTCAGTCCCGCCGCTACGCTGACGGTCTTATCTCCACCTACGATCACCACGCAACCGCAAACTGCCACCGCCACTTCTGGTACCACTGCCACGTTCGGGGCAACTGTTTCGGGGACTGCGCCATTGAGTTTCCAATGGCTCAAAAACGGCGTCGCTCTTGCAGATATCGGCAATGTATCCGGCTCCGCCTCCAACATCCTGACCATCGCCAGTGTCACCACCAACGACGAGGCCAGCTATTCCGTGCTTGTCTCCAATGCTTTGGGCAATGCCGTCAGTTCCAATGCCCCTCTCGTTGTCGTCATGTCAGCCGGGATCATCATACCGCCCGCCAATGTAATCGCACCAGTGGGCTCCAATGTCAGCTTTAGCGTGACCACTGGCGGCACCGCGCCCATCACCTACCTCTGGCGTAAAAATGGCGCCACCGTTGCCAACGGTGGAAAAATCTCCGGAGCAAACACAGCGACCCTCTCCCTCGCCAACATCACTCCTAACGATGCCGGAAATTATTCCGTGGCGGTTTCCAACAGTTTCGGGGGCTCGGTCAGCTCCGCTGCAACATTGACTGTTCTTGTTCCCCCTTCCATCAATGTTCAGCCGGTAAATTCTGTGGTTGCTTCTGGCGCAGCCGCGTCATTTACCGTGACGGTATCCGGCACCACGCCATTGAGCCTGCAATGGTTTAAAGACGGTATCCCGCTGCCTGATGGTGGCAACCTATCCGGCACCGCTTCAAACATCCTGACCCTCACCAGTGTCACGACGAATGATGACGGCGGCTATTCTGCCTTGATCACGAACATTGCTGGCAACACAAACAGCGTCGTCGCCATTCTGACCGTGATAGTGCCGCCCTCGATTCTCACACCGCCGGCTCCGGTCTCCGCCATCCTGACCAGTAACGCGACCTTCACCGTGTTGGCCGACGGCACCGCACCCTTGACCTATCAATGGCGCAAGAACGGCGCAGCCATCACCGGCGCGAACGCCTCGACCTTGACCCTCGCCAACATTACGACAACAAGCAGCGCAAATTACTCCGTGACCGTCAGCAATTATGCCGGCTCCGTCACCAGCGGCGATGCTGCACTCACCGTGCTGTCGCCGCCCGGTATTGTCACCCAACCGCTCAACCAAATCAGTCAGCTCGGAAATCCAGTCAGCCTTTCCGTCATTGCTTCTGGCACCGCCACCTTGATGTATCAATGGTTCAAAGGCGGCATTGCCTTGACCGACGGCGGCAACTTTTCCGGGTCCACCTCGAACGTGCTCACCATTGCGTCGCTAACAACGAATGAAGTGGATGTTTATTTTGTAGTCATCAGCAATTCCTACGGCACCGTCAACAGCGGCCACGCCAGCGTGGCCATGAATGTGAGCCCGTTGATTACCCTTCAACCGGCGAGCCAGATTGTCGCCCGGAGCAATGCGGTCGCCTTTAGCGTCAGCGCCACCGGCACCGGTCCGCTCGCTTACCAATGGCGCAAAAATGGCACCAACATTTCGGGCGCGACGGCTGCCACGCTTACCCTCTTGAATGTGACGACCAACCAGAACGGGATCTATTCTGTGCGGATCACCAATATTTTTGGCAGCACCCTGAGTTCAAATGCTTCCCTGGCGGTTTATATTCCGCCACAAATTTCGGCTTCACCTACGAACCGCACGGCGATCCAGGGAACGAATGCGATATTTGCCGCCACGGTGAAAGGGACCGCTCCCTTCTATTTTCAATGGTTTAAAAACGGCATTCCCCTTGTGAATGGCGGCAATGTCTCCGGTGCCGGCTCGAATATTCTCAGAATTACCAGTATCACCAGCGTTGACGCTGCTATTTATTCGCTTCAAGTGTCAAATCCGGTCGGCAGCGCCACCAGTTCCGGAGCGACGCTTACGGTACTCATACCGCCTGCCCTCAGCCTCCAGCCTGTCAGGCAGTCGGTGCTCTTGGGTGATCCCGTGACTTTCTCTGCGACCGCGACTGGCACAGCGCCATTGCGTTTCCAGTGGCGGAAGGCCGGCATTCCCATCCGGGCGGCAACCAACGCCAATTTCACCATCAGCAGCGTGACGACCGATGACGCGGCAAACTACACCGTCATGATCACGAACCTTGCCGGCTCTGCCACCAGTCTCAATGCCAAACTTGCAGTTCTGGTGGCTCCCGTCTTCACGTTGCAGGCCACCAATCGCGCCGCGAAACTTGCCACTACGACGATTTTCCGCGCCTCCGCATACGGCACGGCAACGATGGCTTTCCAGTGGTCTAAAAATGGTATTTCGCTGGCAGATGGCGGCAATATTTCAGGATCAACTTCAAATGTGCTGACCATCACCCGGGTCACCACCAACGATGCTGGGACATATTTTCTTACGGCCAGTAATCTCGTCGCCATCGCTTCCAGCAGCAACGCCATTCTGAACGTCCTGGTGCCGCCGGTGATCGTTAAACCGGTCGGAGAGAATTTCGCGGTGCTCAGCAACAGCGTGACGATGAACATTGTTGCCACTGGCACGGCGCCGATGAAGTTCCAGTGGCGCAAGGCAGGTGCGGTCATTCGCGGAGCGACGAATGCCGCCTTCACCATTGCAGGCGTCAAAACCGGGGATGCCGGAATCTATTCTGTGGCCATTTCCAACCCCGCAGGCAGCGTTATCAGCTCCAACGGAACCCTGACGGTCTGGATTCCGCCGACATTCAGCCTCCAAGCATCCAACCGCACAGCCAGGGTGGCTTCCACGACAATTTTCCGCACAGTCGCCCATGGTACGGCGCCGCTATCCTTTCAATGGTTCAAGAACGGCTTGCCACTTGCAGATGGGGCGAATGTTTTCGGTTCAACGTCAAACATCCTAACCGTGGCAGGTTTGACCCAAAAGGACGCAGGTTCCTACACTTTGTTGGTTACGAATGTCGCTCGCGGCATCTCAAGCTCAAATGCCATTTTGCGACTCGGCCGTACAGGCGGTGGCGGGAGTGATGACAAACCGAGTTTCACCTCCCAAACGGCGACAACCGTCATCAACCCGCCGCTGTCGCCCACGATTACACAAATCATCCTGAACGGAGACGGGACCGTTACGCTCCATTGTCACGGGACCGGCAATTTGGATTATGTTTTACAAGCCACTCCAGATTTCGTCCGGTGGACAGTCGTCTCGACGAATACCGCTGACGTTAACGGCGTCTGGCAGGTGACAGATAAGATGGATGAGCCGGTTAAATTCTATCGGATTCAGGCTGTACAGTGACCTGCTGGCGGCAGAATCTTTATCGGGCATTTTACGCCGGAAAAATATCTGGTTTTGCTTTTGTTTAATTTGCTTAGTATGGCTTGGCTTAAATTGGCGAAGTTGGAATTTTTCCGTACGCCAAAAAAGCCCGTCCCCTTGATATATTTTGAAAAAAAATTATCATTTTGAAAGGTTTGGCCAGTTTAGGCGTCCTACTTACATGCGCTTTCTCGCCATTGTCATCACTGTTGCCCTTGGTTGCTTAGGAAGCCAGACCACCCAGGCAGCCCATACAGCGGCGCAGTTGATCCTGTCTGCGGACACGGCGAAACCGGGGGATACGGTGATGGCGGCGGTACGGTTGCAGATGGATCCGGGGTGGCATACATACTGGAAGAATGGCGGCGATGCGGGCATCCCCACAAAAATCGTGTGGCAACTGCCGGCGGGCGTCACCAACGGGGAGATCGAATGGCCGCTGCCTGAAAAGCTCGGGCCGGCGGAGGTGACGACGTATGGCTATGAGGGCGAGGCGGTGTTGCTGGTGCCATTGCATATCGATGCGGGCGCGGAAGCCGGCACGCTGGCGGTGGCGGCAAAGGTTTCGTGGTTGGAATGCCAGGATGTGTGCATCCCGGCGGGGCAGGATGTGACGGCGACGTTGAACATCGGGCCGGAGGCGAAGGCCTCGGCGGGTTCGACGGCGTTTGCGGCGTGGAAGGCGAACACGCCAAGCACCAACAACTTCGCGTTCCGGGCATGGTGGGAAGCACCGGCCAAAGCCGATGAGCGGCCATTGATCATCGGGACTAAACAAACGAACGACGACACTAAAAACATAACATACAGCGCAGCCGAATTTTTTCCCGACGCAAGCGACCCGTTTGAAATCCAACCAGCGACCGAGGTTGTTTCAAAACAGCAATCCGATCTGCGTCTCCGCAAAACAGTTAAAAAGTTTTCCGGCGACTGGCCCAAGGAAATCAGCGGTTTGATAGTGACCGAATACAACCATCAGCGGACAGGCTTCAATGTAACTCTGCCGGTTGAACCGGAGACGGCAACGGCCAAGGTACCGGCAACGAATGCCATTTCAACAAATACAACCGCCGTTGCCGCCGCCCCGGCGAATTTTGATACAAGCACGCCGAACAGCAAAGCATCGGTTTCGCTGGGGCAAATGCTGCTGTATGCATTCATCGGCGGGTTGATCTTGAACATCATGCCGTGTGTGTTGCCGGTGATCGCGTTGAAAATTTTGGGGTTTGTGAGCGAGGCGAAGAGTTCGCCGCGGCGGGTGCGGGCGTTGGGCGGAATCTATGCGATCGGCGTGTTGTTTTCATTTTTGGTTTTGGCGGGCGTGGTGATCGCGCTCAAGGGCGCGGGGCGGCAGGCGGGCTGGGGCATGCAGTTCGCAAATCCGATTTTCCTCGTAAGCCTGACGACGCTCGTCACGTTGGTGGCGCTGAACCTGTTCGGCGTGTTTGAGGTGACGCTGGGCGGCGGAGCGCTGGACAAGGCGGGCGAGCTGGCGTCGCAACACGGTGCGGCGGGCGCGTTCTTCAACGGTGTGCTGGCGACGGCGCTGGCGACGCCTTGCACGGCACCGTTCTTGAGCATCGCACTGGGGTTTGCGTTCGCGCAGAGCGCGGCGTATGTGGTGCTGATCTTTTTGACGGTCGGGCTGGGGCTGGCGGCGCCGTACATTTTGCTAAGCTGGAATCCGGCCTGGTTGAAATTTCTGCCGAAGCCGGGGGCGTGGATGGAAAAATTCAAGATCGCGATGGGCTTCCCGATGCTGGCGACGGTGGTGTGGCTCTTCAATATCGCAGGCAGCACATATGGTAAAAATGTTTTGTGGCTGGGCGTGTTCCTGGTGTCGACCGCGTTTGCGGCATGGGTCTTTGGCGAGTTTGTGCAGCGCGGGCGCAGCGGCAA
Organism: Verrucomicrobiia bacterium; assembly: GCA_035943555.1. Lineage (GTDB taxonomy): Bacteria > Verrucomicrobiota > Verrucomicrobiia > Limisphaerales > UBA11358 > UBA11358. The sequence goes on along the minus strand of DASZCA010000451.1, from coordinate 6,592 downwards.
GACGACGGGCACGATCATCGCGCTGGTGTTGTTGCTGGGCGGGTATGCGTTCGCATTGGAAAAGGAACTGGACTGGCGTCATGTCGTGCCAGGCGAAGTATCGCCGGGATCGCTGAAGGAATCGGCGGATGGCATCGATTGGCAGCCGTGGTCGCCGGAGGCGGTAAAGGCGGCGCAGGCGGCCGGGAAAGTGGTGCTGGTGGATTTTACGGCGGACTGGTGCCTGACGTGCCAAGTGAATAAAAAGACGAGCATCGAAATCGCGTCGGTGCGGAAGCAGATCAAGGATTTGGGCGCAGTTGCGTTCGTCGGTGATTACACCCATACGCCAGACAATATCACCACGGAGTTGAAACGCTATGACCGCGCAGGCGTGCCGCTGGTTTTGGTTTTCCCGAAGAGTGCCGATGCGGCGGCGATTGTGTTGCCGGAGGTTTTAACGCCGGGCATCGTGCTGACCGCGCTGGACCAAGCGGCAAAGTGAATTTGAACCGAACGGTTGAAAATTTTGTCTGATATTTTGAAATATATCGCCCTGCAAAACTATCAAATGATTATGTCAGTCAGAAGCCGCCCCCTCATCCTAGCCTTCTCCCCCGAGGGGGCGAAGGGTTTCGCGTTGGGCGGTTGGAGACCTAAGACAGAGAGTGGCCTGTCGGCTTTGTTTTTTATACGGAACAATTCAAATTAACTAACTTATGAAAAAGACCCTTACATTATTGGCCGCGTTGATGGTGGTGACTTCGGTTTTCGCCGTGGAGATCGGCAAGACGGCACCGGATTTCACGGGCACGGACATCAACGGGAAAACGGTGAAGCTCGCGGATTACAAGGGCAAGATCGTGGTGATCGAGTCTTACAATTCAGACTGCCCGTTCTGCCATAACCAATATGCCTCGGGCGCGGCGCAGGATTTGCAGAAAGACCTCGCGGCGAAGGGCGTGGTGTGGCTGCTGGTAAATTCCGTGAACGCGAAAAATTCCAGCCATCGCACATCAGCCGAGGCGCAAAAGGAATGGACGGATTTGAAGATCAACGCGACGGCGTGGATCGATGACACGTCCGGAACGATCGGCCGTCTCTACGATATGAAGACGACACCGCATGTCTTCGTGATCGCGAAGGACGGCACGCTGGCGTACAACGGCGCGATGGACAACCGGCCGGAACCGTTCGGCGATCCGCGCACGGCGAAGAATTTTGTTCGCGATGCAGTTGATGAATTGCTCGCCGGGAAGCCGGTGACGATCACCCAGACGAAGCCGTATGGCTGCAGCGTCCACTACGGCAACTGAGCGGTCACTTTTTGACCGGCAGCGGCGGCTTGGAAGCCGGCGCGGTTTCCGGCTTCGGCACGAAGCGGGGGCGGATCCATTTGGCGGACTGCAATTCGGGTGTGAGTTTGAAGCCGAATTCTTTGAGGAAATTTTCCGCCGGGGCGGTGATGCTCACGGGTCGGCGCGTGAAGGTGTCCTTGTACGCGAGGCGCACGGCGCGCAGGCCGAGGCGAAAGCCTTTTTCCACGCGGCCATAAATCTCATCGCACATGATGGGGCTGCCGGATTCCGCGAGGTGCAGGCGGATCTGGTGCGTGCGGCCGGTGAGCGGGCTGGCCTCGATGAGAGTGAAGCGGTCGTTACCGGTCAACACGCGGAAATGGGTCTCGGCTTCTTTGCCCTCTTCACCGCGGTCAACCATCATTTTGCCAAACTTCAACGGGTCGGGGCCGATGGGCAGTTCGCAGGTCCATTCCTTTTCCTTGGGCGCGCCTTCCACAATGGCGAGGTAGGTTTTTTCCATGCGACGGGATTCAAACATGTCGCCCATGGCACGCATGGCGCCTTCACTCTTCGCAAAAAGCATGACGCCGCTGGTATCCGCATCCAACCGGTGAACGTGGCGCAGGTAGGTGAGGTTGCGCGAGCGCGCCCAGAAATCATCGGCGCGGATGGAGGAATCGATGGCGGTCTGGAGATTCCAGTTCGTCTTACGCCAAGAATCGGGCACGAGCATCCAGCCGCGCGGCTTGTCGATGGCGATGACGGAGCGGTCCTCATAGATGATAGGGATGAGGTCGCAACCGGGCAGTTCGATGAATTTCGTTTTCGCCATTGTGGGAGATTAGCCTATCAGCAAGGTGTCGCAAAGGTTGTTGTCATGGCGGCGTTATCACGCGGCAGGCGCGTCCGGGGCGGCGGCGGGCGCAGCCGTTGGTTTCACGACTTGGAACTGGCCTTTGATTTTGGCATCGCCCTTTTTCGTTTGAATGATGGCTTTGGCCGCCATGGCGTCGGCCAATTTTTTACGGACCACCGCCTGCGGAACTGCGGAATTGGAATCCACCGCTTGTTGGAGGGTAAAATCGCCTTCGGGCCACTGGATCGTTTCGCTCATAAAAGGTCACTGTGGAACATTCCGGGCCGCCAGACAATTAAAACCGGATTGCGTAGGCGGACGGTGCCGGCTTCAGCGCTTCCAAAAGTACACGCAGAGTGCGGTGCCAAAGGCGATAGTGGCCGCGAGCAGGCAGAGCAGTACATCGACTCCGCCGGACATGGTGAGCGCCTTGATGACACCAACCACGCCGGCGAGCAGACACCCCATGACGGCAAAGACCATGACCGTACGGGGGCTGTCATGGTGATCGGAAAGTTCCGTGGTGAGCGTGTAGGCGATGAGTTCATTGGCCGCCGAGGTGCCATCAGTGCCACAGACCGGACAGGCGACATGACCGGGCATCCGTCCGCAAACGGGTTCGATGTCGAACGCGTAGCGTTGACCACAACCGCATTGGATTTTAACAGGCATCATAAAGAACAAGGGTTGGTTCTTTCTGATTGCATGGCTCATGCCAACGTGAATCTCCAAGAAACGGGGTGTTTTTGCGAAAGAGGAGTGATGGGATGCGTGGAGTTCACGCGAGATGCGGGAATTTCACGCCAGATGAACGCCAATCGCCGCCAATTGCGCCACGATCTCCGCATGAATAGGAATGCCTTCGGCGAGATATTGTTCGCGCGTCCGCAAGCCACGTTCGCCCGGCAGTTTGATCGCCAGGTCGGGTTCGGCCGCGCGCAACCAGGCGACCAAATCTTGCACGCGTTCGCCAAAACGTTCCGCATCTACAAACGCCTCGACATTAAGGGCGAGAAACAATTTGGACGAACCGGAGTCAAGGCCGGACGCATCGGCCTGCGCGATCTCATAGGAGAACAAGCCGCCGGACAGCGCGGCGGTGAGCAGTTCCATGAAGAGCGCGAGGCCCGCACCCTTGTGATCGCCGAAGGGCAAAACTTGTCTGCCGGCGAGAATTGCCGCCGGATCATTTGTCGGCCGGCCGGCCGCGTCGAGGCCCCAACCATCCGGCACGCTTTTACCTTCGCGCAGATAAGTCCTAATCTTGCCGATCGCCGCTTGGCTCATGGCCATGTCGAACACGATGGGTTCCTGACCACGCCCGCCCGGCACGGCGAGGGCGAGCGGATTGTTGCCGAGCAACGGCTTGGTGGAGCCCCACGCGAGCATGTTCGGAATGGCGTTGGTCGTGCAGATGCCAACCATCTCGGCCTGCGCCGCACGATACGCATACGCATGAGCCCGGCCCCAATGCGATACGCGCGTCACCAAGCACGCCCCGATGCCGGTCCGTTGCGCACGCTCGATGGCGTGTTGCATCGCTTGCACGGAAATGAAACGACCCGGGCCGTTGTCACCATCCAAGACGCACGTCGCGAGACGTTCGCGGGTGATTTTGATTTGTGGGGCGGGGTTCACACGTCCATCGCTAATCCCCTGCAACAACGCGGGCAGCATGCGGACACCGTGCGATGGAACGCCGAAGAGGTCGGCCTCGGCCATCACCTCTGCCTCAATCGCGCAGACAGAAGGCGGCATCTCGGCAGCAGCCAAGGCTTGGGCGACAAGCTTGACCAACATTGCGTATTGGATTTTAAGTTCGTTGGCCATGACGGAGGGCTCTCAGTTCGGCTTTGACCAATGAAAAAGTTATCATTCAAAAAGGTGGACGGGCACGCCTGCCGCGCCAGCAACCCTGGACTGTACCACATCGCAAGTAATAAAAATTTCCGTATGCAACCGTTGCGCCGCTGCGACATGAACAAAATCCCAGGTGCCCGCCGTAAAATCGGAAGCATGCCGCGCGCTCAGTTCATCGCCCCACTCCAAAAGATCGGCCGGCCGATGAGTTCCGGCCTTCAAGCGTTGCGATGTTTCCGCAGCACGATAGGCATGCCAGGCGATCGCCGCATATTTGCCGGAAAGCCGGCGGAGATTATGCCGCACTTCCGCCCGCAGGAAAGGATTCCAATAAAATTCCGGCGCACGTTCGCGGCACCACGCTGTCACCACCGGGGCAAATTCATCCTCCGGATTAAACCACGCAATCAGCACCGAAGTGTCTGCGTAAATTTTCATCGGCGGCGGCGCTGCCGTTCCTGGAGAACCGGATTTGGCATACGGTCAGCGGTTTTGATGCTTTTTTGCGCCCGCCATACCTCGCCCATGATATCGGCCCAACCGCGCGATTTGGGGGCCGTCAAAGGCTCAATCCGGCCAATCGTCCGGCCATTGCGGGTGATGACCAAAGTTTCCCCCTTCTCAAGCTGGTTCAAAACCATCTTGGTTTCCAGATGCAATTGTTTGGCCGTGATCGTGCTCACTTAAAAAAAGTAACACTTTAAAAGTGACACTGCAAGATATGAATCGCCAACGCCCCATCGCCTCACCGTTTTCGCCACTCCGTCTTCGGCGGCTCAGGCAAGCCTTGCGCGCGCAATGCGGTACGGAAATGAAGTTTGGAAACCTTGGCCAGTTCCCCTGCTCCGCGCTGGTCGACGAACTGTTTGGCCGCCGCATCCACCAGCGCACCGGCGCCTTTGGGGAATTTCATGGCGAACTGTTTTTCCAGTTTCGCCAAGCCTTTCACGAATTCATCGCGCGCGAGAATGGAGGCGGCGGCAACGGCGATGTCTTCTTCCGCTTTGTGGCGCTGCACTAGTTCGATTTCACGACCGGCGGTCATAAGGGCTTTCTCAATGACAGTCTTGCTGGCGGCGAACTGGTCGCTGATGGCCTTCACTGGCGGAGGATTCATTTGGTAACGTTTGCCCATCAGGTTCTCGATCACGCGCGCGTGGCCCCACGCCAGCAGTGTGTTCACGCTCTTCATCTTTTGGTAGAGACGGTTGTAAGCGTCGTTGCCGACGACCACGGAATCGGTCACGCAGCCGGGCGTATGGCGAATGATATCGGCCAACTCGTGAATTTTCTTGTCGCTGGAGATGTTTTTGGAATCGCGGATGCCCACTTCTTTCCACGACGTGATGACGGCTTCGTTGACATAGACGCCCGCGATGCATATGGGGCCAAAAAAATCGCCTTTGCCGCTTTCATCCACGCCGAACCGCGGCAGGAGCAACTCGGGGTTCAAGACCGTTTCGTAGCCGAGCTTCACTTGCTTCAGGATTTCCGGTTCCAACAAAAACTCCACGAACTCCTGCGTACCCTTGCCCTGCACCACCAACTTACCGGTTTCGTAAAAAACGATGTTGGTCTTGTCAGACTCGAAGGCGAAACGCGCGTAGGGCACCGTGCGCGTTTTCCAATTGCGCACGCGCAACGCGGCGTCCAGCGCCGAGGCCTGGTCATTGGTCAGCTTGCAAGTATGGATGGTGAGCGGCTTCACAAGGTTGGCAAATCCTAGAACCTTCGCCTAAACTGTGCAACGACGTTGAATCAAAATTAACCGGATGAACAAGAACGACAAACTAAAGGCAGGCGGGGCCAAGCGGGAAAGTGATGGTGAAAATCACGTTTATTCGGCCAAGAAAATTGATCAACTGGTTCCGCGTTTGCTGGATTGGTTTGCCGTAAATGCACGCGACCTGCCATGGCGACGGACCCACGATCCTTATGCAGTATGGATCAGCGAAATAATGTTGCAACAAACTCAGGTCAAGACGGTGATTCCTTTTTGGAACCGGTGGATGACTGAACTGCCGGCGATTGCCGATGCCGCGAACGTCAATCCGGACAAGTTGCACAAACTTTGGGAAGGGCTTGGCTATTATACGCGCGTTCGCAATCTGCAAAAAGCAGCGCAATCCATCGTGGCAAACCATGGCGGGAAATTCCCGGAGACTTTTGATGAAGTGCTGGCACTCACCGGCATTGGGCAGTACACCGCAGGCGCGATTTGCAGCATCGCCTTTAACCAGCCTACGCCCATTTTGGATGGCAATGTCATACGTGTGCTTACACGCGTTTTTGGCATCGCTGAGAATCCAAAGGAGAAGGCAACTAACGCACGGCTCTGGCAACTGGCAGAAGAACTTGTGACCTGCGCCAAGGACGTCAAGACCGCAAAAAGTTTTCCGCCAGCCAGTCCATGGCCGGAGTTACGGGAAGCGAATGCATGCTCTTTTTTAAATCAGTCGCTGATGGAATTGGGAGCCTTGGTTTGTATACCGCGCAGCCCACAGTGCTTGCTTTGTCCGGTGCAAAAATTATGTATCGCCTTCAAGGAAGGCCGCACGGAGGAACTGCCCAATTTGGGGAAACGCGAGGCAGCTAC
>DASZCA010000450.1:0-43564 GCA_035943555.1 Verrucomicrobiia bacterium | reverse complement strand
AGCCGGCATTGTCCTTGGGTGTCATCCTTAAGAACTGGAAAATGATCGCCTTGGGATTATCGGAAACCACCCGAAAGCGGAAATCTCAGGCGGAAAAATATAACGCAATGAGCCTTGCAACAAGTTAGCGCTTATGGGGCGGAGCCGGTGGAGGGGTAAGGCAATCGACCTAGCAATTGACTTAGCATGTTTTGAGACGTAAAACGGGTTAAATTTTTTGTCCACTCCCCAATAATGTGGAATTTGCACCTGTTTTGGTGGTGGATTTGTTATGCGCCTTAACGCGCGTCGATAATCGAGTTCAAGATGATTGTGGTAGGTTTGGTACCTTTGAATCAGCTTTTCAGATTCATCGCGGATTGATTGTTCAATTTTTGCTTCAAGGCTCATAAACAAATGTCCAGCACGGTTTTGCCGTGCTGGACATCCACGGATGAAACCATGGTAAAACTAGGTTCTCACTAGTGATGTTCCCCTGGAGAGAAAACATTCCAAAAGGCCTTGCGACCCAAAAAGGCACATCCGTTCGTCTCCTAGAGACTTGAATGAATGCTACGAATTAAGTTCAGTACGGTCAAATGCCGATTCCTGTTGAAAATCACCCTTCAATTTTCCCATTTACCGTAACAATGAAAGATGACCCGCGTTCGGCTGACTTTGCTTTTTCAATGATTGCAGGAAAGCATTTTGTGAATTTGTGAACTTGGTCCCAAAATTTCATGTCCGTCCAGCCCGGCTTTAAGAAAAAAATTGTATGTCCCGCTTGTTGCCACGCTTGAATTTCCTGCGGATTTTTCCCTATGCGAACATCTGCTGTCACGATAAATAGGTCTTCATCTTGGGCGAGTTTTTTCATCCAGTCAACATCATCCGTATTTCCTGGAAACCAATCTTTCAAATGAACAACCTGATGGTCTGGAGCAACAAAACCATTTAACCCTTTGGCAATTTTGGGGGCCAAATTATTGTCAAAAAAGAATTTCACGCAGCAAGCGTCTGCTCATAATCAACGGCTTCTCTCACTGATTCAGGTCGGATTTCATACCAACGGGCAACTTCTTCCAATGATGAACCATTGGCCTTGAAACTTCTTGCTAAATTTTGGGTTGGAATACCTTCTGTGACCACCGTTGGCTGGCCAAAGTTTTTCCGAGGGTCAACGACAATGTGGCGATCTCTACCAAGCGGCCACCACCGTTCAAGTATCGTTCCATCGCGAAATTCCAATTGCTTTAGAAACGGGGTTATTATTTCAGCGAATACTCGTTGATCAGTTGCTATTTCTATGAGGCACGTATCACCTGTTTCCTCATGAACGGCTTGAAATATCTGACGGCCGTCAGTAACAAATCGCATTGTACAAAAAGGATGCTGGGTGTCAGCGTACAACTGCTGTGCTTTCTCCCGAACTTTGTGGATGACGGGCCACGACACACCAACGTTCAAAAAGGAAGCAACGAACTTAATCTCAATTAAATCTAAAAAACCGAGAGCCACCTTGTTTTCCAATGAAGGCAACTGGCTTTTCCATAAAGGAGGGTAGTTTTTTCCTCGCAATTCAGAATGATAACCTCGAAGCCAACGACGTATGCGCTCCTTTGATACACCAGTAAGCCGCGAAGCTTCACCAACGGTATAAATTCCCGTATTTAGGTATGCTGTTTGGTTTTCCCTCATAAAGTTATTCACAGCTTGTTCGCTTCAATGTAATCGCGCAGGCGGTATCTTTCAAGGCATTTGGCCGCCGCCATTCAAAAAGACGAATCTAATATTTTAAACAATTAAGATTCAATGATTTATTGGGTTGAATCTTGCAATAAATCACTTGTGGCCTTTTTCCTTTTGAATCCTTTGATGGGCCATAACGCGACCGACGGGAGTATGTGCGTTAAGTATTGGGCTGCTTATAGTTAGGGTTTCGGCCTAAAACGTTCATCGTTGCTTTCGGTGGTGGGCAGGAGGGCAGGCACTCCTTCCGCCCAGCCATCTATTCGGACGGAAGTCAGAACTTTGCTGCGCTCGTTCTGGCTGGATATTTAGGCAGAGTCCGAGCCAGACCGGCAGACAGGTCATGCCCCACTGGATTTTGATTTTTGAAAATCTGTCGATTTTCAGGGGAATATGCGGATTTTGACACGAAGGCGGTTTTAGAGGCACCATTTATCTTCAATGGTCACGGGGTGATTGTGATTTTCTCTGGATTTTTTTGGTCGGACCCCCTTCCCACTCCTTAAAAATGAAAATAAATGGCATAAATCTGGCCAGTTACATTCCCCACACGAATTCAGATTTGGGGGACCTGTGATAGGGTGAGGGCATGTCAGGTAACAATGACGAAGTTGGAATGACGAATGGGCGAGGTGGACGTCACGGGGATAGACTGCACGGCGCGAGCCACCTGCCGTCGCCAAGGTTGAAGTTTCAACGGCCATTAGCCGTTATTAGCCTTTATTAGCCCAAAAAATATGAGAAGGAAGGATAACGCATTTTGTGAAGAGGGAGATCACGGTTGCAGGGCACGTGCTGCGGCTGGTCCCTTCTCCCAGACATCCACCTTCGCCAAGGCTATGGTGGACGGGCAACCGCCGCCCATTCGTTGGTCCTTGTTGGGCTTGGTTGGACCTAAAAGTTTTATGAGAGCGCTAATGGAGGAAAATAACCGGTTTATGTCGGCTGCTACAGGATCAGGTGGCTGGCGCAGGGCGGTGGAGTTTCCGGGTAAATCCGGGTAAATCCGGCCTAAAAAAAATCACGATATGCGATTTACGATTAACGCAGCTTGGGCAGGCCCGAGGTTTCGGATGGGGCGAGGCGTTCCCGGGGAACTTGCGGGCGGGCCGCACGCGCTCCTTCGGGGCGGCGTATGGGGCAATTTCCAATGGATTCCAATCGTTTCCAATGATTTCAAACAGATTCCAATCACTTTTAAAAAAATTTATGAAGCGTACGTTGATGATGGGGCGGGCTTTTGGCTCTGACGAAAGGGTGCGGATCAAATGACCAATGACGAAACATCAAGATGCGGGTGGGCGACTTTGTCGAATCAAAAAACTTTTGGTGCGGGCGAAAGCGGTGTCGCCGCTAGCGCTCTGCCACCGCACTCCATAACGCGGTTAGTGTTGGCGCAAGCGTTGGAAATAGGCGAGTGCCCCAGCATTGGCCATGCCTCAAAGTGCCTGCTGCGCAGGCAGACACGGTCGCAGCGCGACGGTGTCCACCATCACCACCATCATTTAGTTCACCAATTGGTACCAGTTATTACGCTGGTGAGGTTCGTAGCCGAGGTCTTTGATGAGGCGGTGCATGTCCGGGACGGTCATGCAGAAGGTGGTGCCGGCCTGGGAGACGACGTTTTCTTCGATCATGATGCTGCCGAGGTCGTTCGCGCCGTATTTCAGGGCGATCTGGCCGATTTCGAGGCCTTGCGTGACCCACGAGCTTTGGATGTTCTCGAAGTTGTCGAGGTAGATGCGGGCGAGGGCCTGCATCTTGAGATATTCGTGCGCGCCGACGGTCGGGGCCTTGAGCTTGGTGTGCTCGGCCTGAAAGGTCCAGGCGATGAACGCGGTGAAATGGCCTTTCTGATAGCTCAAAGATTTTTCCTGCTGCACGCGGAGGCGGTCGAGGTGTTCGATGCGGTCTTCGACGGTCTCGACGTGGCCGAACATCATGGTGGCGCTGGAATAGAGGCCGAGCCGGTGGGCGACGTCCATGACTTCCAACCAGTCGTTGCTCATGGCCTTGAGGGGCGCGATGCGTTTACGCACGCTATCGACGAGGATCTCGCCGCCGCCGCCGGGGATGGAGCCGAGGCCGGCAGCTTTGAAATCGCCGATGATCTTCTCAAGCGGTTCGTTAAAGACATCGCGGAAATGGACGAATTCGCTGGGGCTGAAGCCGTGGATGTTGAAGCCGGGGAATTTGGCTTTGACGTGCGAGAGCAGGTCGAGATACCACTGCTTGGTGAGCTTGGGATGATGCCCGCCTTGCATGAGCATCTGGTTGCCGCCGAGGGCGATGGTTTCCTCGATCTTCTTATCGAGCTCGGGGAGGGTGATGACGTAGGAATCATCGTCCTTCTCGACGCGGTAGAAGGCGCAGAATTTGCAATAGACGTTGCAGACGTTGGTGTAATTGATGTTGCGATCGACGTTATAGGTGACGTAGTCGTTGCCGCGGCCGTTGTACGCGTTTTTCTTGGCGAGCTGGCGGCGGTGGTCGGCGAGCGCGCCGATCTCCTCGAGCGGCAAGGCATAGAGGCGCCTGGCCTCGGCGCGATCGATGCGCTGGCCGTCCCAAACCTTTTGCAGAAGGGTGTCGAGTGATGCGTCGTAAATCACAATGTGTAAGTTACCAAAGCGGCGGCGTTGAATCAAACGGGAGATTCAGCGGGGCGGGGCCGAATGGATGGATGGATGTTTGGAGTGGTGGATGGATGGGGAGCCGAAAGCAGGCATATGGGATATCCACGAAATCAAAAATAGCGATTTTTGACGCGCGCGCCACCTCTCCCCGGCCCTCTCCCCCATTTCATGGCGGAGAGGGAGTCAGAGACGTCAAGTTAAAGAATGGCTTCAACGAAGCGGGTAGTTCTGCAATAATCCACACATCCATTGATCTAACAATCCGGCACCGCGTTTTACTTGGCCCGCTGAAATTTATCGTAGGGCACCTTGGAGAGGGCTTCGCTGGCGGCGCGGACAATATCGGTTTTGCCGAGGGCCTGCGCGGCGCGGGCGCGATGCAGTTGCGCCTCAATCATCGCGGGGTCGAGCGCGAGGGCGCGTTCGGCGCAGTCGAGGGCTTCCTTGTGACGGTTGAGCTGGCCGTTCATGCTCGCGAGGTTGGCCCAGCCGAGCTTGTTGCCGGGATCGATCTGCATGGCGCGGCCAAGGCACTTGGCGCCTTCGGCGGGCTGGTTCAAGGAATCGAACAGCAGCGCGGCGAGGTTGTTCCAGGTCTTGAAATCATTGTCATCGAGCGCGAGCGCACCATAGTAGGCGGTCTCGGCCTCGGGATAGCGGCCGAGGGCGGCGAGGGCGACGCCTTGGAAAAAAAACACCTTCGCTTCGCCGGGAAACTCGGCCTGCCATTTTTCGGCGAAGGCGAGCACATCCGGCCACAAGCCCTTTTCGCACAGGGAACGGGCGTGCGCAGCTTTATCGGGAGCGACGGTTGTCGGTCGGTTCATGCGCTGTGTTTTATAAATGCGGGGAGGGAAAAATGACAGATTTTTTATCAGGCACCGGGAACGGACGCGGGCCGGCATTCCCCTGCCCCTTGACATCCATAACGGCGGCGGGTGACACTCGGTTTAAGACGGGCGGCGTTTCTCGCCTTCATCCACGTTGCGGCCAAAATGACATGTTCATCCCGGTGATCATCAGCATCACAACCCTGCCCAGCCGCATCGGGCGGTTGCGGCCTTGCCTAGATTCTCTGCTCGCCGGGGATGTCGTGCCGGACAAAATCCTGCTGCCATTGCCAGCCCTTTCCCAGCGCGAACAATGCGCTTACGAAATTCCCGCGTTCCTGAAAGATAACTATGGCGCCCGCGTCGAGGTCGTGGCGGCGGAACAAGATTATGGTCCCGGCACGAAGGTGTTGGGGGCGTTGAGCCGGATTCAAGATCCTTGTTATCTCATCGCGGCCGATGATGACGTCCGCTACCGGCCGCATTTTCTTTCCAGCTTGCTGGCCGCGCAACGCGCTGATCGTGCCGCTTCTTTCAGTCATCATACGTATCGGACGGGTGGACTGACCATCGGACAAGGTTGTGACGGGTTCAGCTTTTATTCACCCAACCTGCGCGGCCTCGGGGATTTTTATCAGAAACATGTCCGGGGGACCGACCTGTTCTACCATGATGATCTGTGGCTTTCGTTTTTCTTGTTTGCCCGGGGCATTGCGGTCCGACGCATGACCGGGGTAAAAAGTGACGGACTCATTTACGAAAGCGTTCATGACGTAAATTCTTTGCATGCCCTGTCCGGCAAGCTCACACGAAAACAACTGAACCGGCATGGTCTTCGCCGGCTACTCCGCGCATCGGGACTTGGCGCGGGTAAAAAATTCCGGCTGAAAGCAGTCGCGATCTATGACAGCCTGATCACTTCGCCGGTCCGCCGCTTGAAACGAAAAGCCGGCCGGTTCCAACGCGGTTCGCCGCGCTGAAAATTATGGCCACGATCATTTTCGCAGATTGCACCGGGCGTTATAGCGGCCCGGATTATGAAAAACGTCCGCTTGGCGGGACGGAGTCGAGCGTCATCCAATGCGCGCGCGAACTCGCACGGCGCGGCCACGCCGTCACGGTGTATTCGAATTGCGACGCGCTTGTCATGGACCGTGGTGTGTCCTGGCTGCCGCTGACTACTTCGCCACGACCGGATACCTGTGATCTCTATATCGCCTGTCATCAGCCCCACCTGTTTGGTTTTGTACGCCAGCCTCGGCGCCGCGCCGTCTGGGTGTTGTGGCCTGTGAGCCAGCTCAAGCATTATAAAAAACTCTGGCCGATGTGGCGTTATCGCCCCATCCCCATCCTGATGAGTCTTTTTCAGGCCAAGACCTATTCGCCGTTTTTGCCGAAGGTCGATCCTAAAATTGTCCTGCCGCACGGCCTGCCGGATGATGTGCGCAGTCACGAAGTTTTGCCCGCGCCACCACCGCGTCGCGCCATCTTCGCCTCCAATCCGCAACGCAACTTGCGCCGGCTCGTGGAGATCTGGGCGGAGTCCATTTTTCCGCGCGTGCCGGACGCGGTGCTGGATGTCTACGGCGTCAATGGCGCCACCTCCGACGAGATGTGGAAACAGTGGGAGGGCACGTTGCTGCCTGCGGGTTTGCCGGCGCATGTCAAAGCCTCCGTACGCCTGCACCAGCCGGTCAGCCGGCCGGATTTGATCCGGGCCATGCGCGGAGCGCGCGTGATGCCCTATCTTGGCCACAAGGCGGAGGCGTTTTGTCTCTCTGTCGCAGAAGCGCAGGCGCTCGGCGTTCCCGCCGTGGTCGCTCCGCTGACAGTTTTGCCCGAACGCGTCATCGACGGACTGACTGGCTTTGTCCGCGCGGATGCCGGCAAATTCGCCGACTGCACAGTCAAGCTCTTGACCGATGACGTCCTGTGGCGGCGTCAACACGAAGCCGCGCTGCAATATCAACAAGGCATCACCTGGTCGGAACACGCCGGCCGGCTGGAAAACGCGCTGCTGGCAGATTTGTTTCCCATTTACCGGTCGGTCACGGCACTTCCGCCCCTGGCCCAGAACGACTAACGCGCAACTTGCCTTTGCATTTTTTGTGCATTGCATAACATTGTAATTGTGGCAGATAAAAAATTCCATGTGGTAGTGGTCGGTGCCGGTTTCGGCGGCCTGACCTTTTGCAAAAATTTTCAGATGGACGACGTACGCATCACGCTCGTCGACCGTACCAATCATCACCTGTTCCAGCCCCTGCTCTATCAGGTCGCGGCGTGCGGCTTGTCCGCGCCGGACATCGCGCAACCCATCCGCTCCATTCTTTCGGAACGAGAAGACATCACCGTGCTGTTGGACAAGGTAACGGATTTCAATCTCGCGGGAAAAAAAGTCACGCTCGAAAAAAGCGCGCTCGACTATGATTTTCTCGTCCTGGCCATGGGCGGACAGACCGGCTATTTCGGCCATCCAGAATGGGAAAAATTTGCGCCCGGGCTCAAATCGCTCGACGATGCGCTGCGCATCCGCAGCCACATCCTGCTCTCGTTCGAAAAGGCGGAGAACGAGGCAAGCACCGCGGAGCACGACAAGCTCATGACTGTGGTCATTGTTGGCGGAGGGCCGACCGGTGTGGAACTGGCCGGTTCTTTTGCCGAGCTCACCCGCAGCGTATTGAGCCATGATTTCCGGCGCATCGATCCCACGCAGGCGCGGATCATTTTGATCGAAGGCAGCCCGAACGTTTTGTCGCACCTGCCACTTGAGCTCTCCGTCAGCGCCAAACGCCAGCTTGAAGCCCTCGGCGTCCAAGTCCGCACGGCCACCAAAGTGCAAAATATCCGCCAAGGCGAAGTCGAACTGGTCGGCGGCGAGATCATCCACGCCGAAAATATTCTCTGGGCCGCCGGCGTCTCGGCCACTTCACTTACGAAAAAACTCGGCGTGGAACTCGACCGCGCCGGGCGCATCAAAGTGGCCCCGGACCTGAGCCTGCCGGGTCATCCGGAAATTTTTGCCATCGGTGACATGGCCCTTGTGCTCGACGCGGAGGGCAAACCCGTTCCCGGTGTTTCGCCTGCCGCGATGCAGATGGGCAAATATGTCGCCAAGACCCTTGAGGATAAAATCCGTTTCGGCGCCAAAGCTGAACCGCGACCGGCCTTCAAGTATTGGGACAAGGGCACCATGGCCACCATCGGCCGCAAGGCGGCGGTCGCGTGGATCGGGCGATTCAAGTTTTCCGGCTTTCCCGCGTGGATGGCGTGGCTGTTCGTCCACTTGATCTTTCTCATCGGGTTCCGCAACCGCACGTCCGTGTTGTTCAACTGGACGTACTCTTATTTCTCTTACAAACGCAGCGCCCGGCTCATCACCTACTTGCCGCCAGAACCGGCGGACAAAGACTGAGCGCCACCCATCCTTGACAATCTCCCACTCCAAATTACGCTCGCGCGCATGGAAAAAACCACTGTCAAGCCCGCGCTCCTGATCACCATCTTGGTGCTTCTTGCCGGGCTGGTCTTTGCCATTGTCACCCAGCACGTGTGGGAAGATTATTGGATCACCTTTCGCGCCAGCAAAAATCTCGCGACCGGCAATGGCCTCGTTTTCACTACCGGCGAACGCCTTCACACCTTTACCTCGCCTCTTGGCGTCCTCCTGCCTGCCGCCTTTTACCTGCTCACCGGCAATCACTCGGACCAGATCGCCCTCTGGCTGTTCCGCGTCACCAGCCTCGCTTTCTTGGCGGGCGGTTTGATTCTTTTGTTTCAAGCCTTCCGTGCCCTGCAGATCCGCAGTTTTTCCATCTGGCTCACCCTCGCCCTTATCGGCCTGGACGCCAAAATCCTCGATTTCTGCATCAATGGCATGGAGACCGGCCTGCTCCTCTTTTTTCTCGCGCTGACCATTCATGGACTCTTCGTCGCCGGACCTCGGCAAATTCTGCGCCTCGGTGCCGGTTGGGCCGGCTTGATGTGGTCGCGACCGGATAGTTGTGTCTACATTGCCGTGCTGGGTGTCGGCGCGTTTTTGTTTCTGAACAATTATTCGAGCAAAGCAGCGGCGGGCAAGGCCTCGTCTGACTGGTTCAAAACGTTGTTCAAGGCCGCCGTTGTCTGTACGATCCTTTATCTGCCGTGGTTCATTTGGGCGTGGTGTTACTATGGTTCGCCCATTCCGCACACCATCGTCGCCAAGGGCGCCAACCAGCCGCCCATGCACCTGATCGGATTGGTCCATAATCTGGTGGTATTCCCCCACGACCTGCTGGTCCTCTACAACACCAGCCTGCCCTACACTTTCCTGCCTGGTTACGCCGACCACGGCGGCTGGCACGAGATGTATGTTTCGTTTTCCTATCTGCTGGGTGCGGTGGCCGCGCTTGCCTGGCTGGTGCCCGTATTGAAGCTCAAACGGCACACCCGGCTGCTGTCCCTTGGCTACTTCATGGGCAATTTTTATCTCACCGACATCTTGAATTATTTCCCGCCATGGTACCTGCCCGTTGTCGCCACGCTCGGCTATCTGACGCTCGGCCTGCTGTTCGACCAGGCGTTCGGTGCAGCCTTGCACTTCCAGCAACAGGCCTGGGTGCGCGGCTGGCTCGCACGGCTGCCGGAAATCTTTCGCGCCGCCGCCATCGTATTGGTTATCGGCCAGATGGCCGTCACGGTGTGTGTCGCGCGGCAATTGCAAGTGCAGCAGGTTGTCATCGAAGACGGACTGCGCCAGCCCATCGGCCTGTGGCTTCGCGATCATGCGCACACCCCGCACGATTCCGTCATGCTCGAGCCCCTCGGCTACATCGGTTATTATTCCGGATTGAAGATGTTCGATTTCCCCGGCCTCGCTTCCAAAGAAATGGTCGAAGCCCGCAAACGTTTCGGCGCCCGTCAGAATCAAATCTATCGCGAACTCAAACCGGACTGGCTCGTGTTGCGACCACGGGAAGTGCAGAACGAAACCTATGTGGATGCTGCCGGCATCCAAAACGACTACGAACAAGTC
Source organism: Verrucomicrobiia bacterium (assembly GCA_035943555.1). GTDB lineage: Bacteria > Verrucomicrobiota > Verrucomicrobiia > Limisphaerales > UBA11358 > UBA11358. Next base: position 33,353 of record DASZCA010000450.1, on the reverse strand, counting down.
CGAATCTTCGACGCCACCGACAGGCTCAAAGCCATCGCTTGGGTTCCCGGCCGGCCTTATGTGGAATTCGACCAGACCTTTATCGTTTTCCATCGCAAGCCAGACGCCGGCCAAAACCCGGTTGCCACCCCGCCGGCTTCTCCGTGATATTTTGGGCGCTGCCTTTCTTCGACGTTGGGTGTTGAATGTTCATTGTTTGATGTTTTGAATCAACGCTACGGCTTTATATCCCCCTCATACCACCCTGCCCCGCCCTTTTCCCACGGCCGGTAACTGTTACAAAAATCGATCCGCTCACCCAATGGCGGATGTGACGCCCGCCAGAGTATAAAGAGTTCTCCCGGTCGCGGATTGCCCAAACCGTGCTGCTGTATTTTTACGAAAGCCGTCGCTGCCGCGTGATTGCTGTGCGTGAGTTCCAAACCAAACCGGTCCGCTGCATGTTCCTGATGCCGGCTGAACGCCAGTTGCACCGGGGTGCTGATAAACGAAAAAATCTGGATCAACAAAAGGATCAGCGGCAACGCCGCGATATCCGACAAGGTGCTGAAACCGAACCGCTCCTTGAATCGCCCGATGACCGACCCCGATAACCGGTGCGCCGCATACAACATGAGAAACATCAGCAACGAGTCGAACAGGATGCCTTTGACGATGTGCCCCAGTACGTAATGCCCCATCTCGTGCCCTACCACGAACAGCAGTTCGTCCTCATCCAACGTCCGCAACGTCGTGTCCCAAATCACGATGCGCTTGGTGCCCATGAATCCGGTGACATAGGCGTTCAAGGTTTTGGTGTCTACGCTCTTGTTCACCTCATAAACATGTGCTCCCGCGATTCCAGCCCGTCCCGCTTGGGCCAGAATCTTCGTCTCGATCGCCTTGTCCTGCAGCGGTTGGAATTTGTTGAACAAAGGATCGATCACCGCCGGCCAGATCAACATCGTCAGACACAGGTATGGAACGAGCAGCAGCCCGATATAAAACCACCACCGTCGCGGACTCGCCCGGATGAGCAAAAACGGCAGCCACCACGTAGCCAGCCCGCCAACAAGAAAGATGACCAGATATTTTAACGTATCTCCCGCCCATTTGCCAAACGTCTGGTTGGACAGCCCGTAATCGTGCAAACGCGCAAACCCGCCATAATAATCCGATGGCAAGTTAACCAGAGACGACAGCACCGTAAACGCGGTAAAATAGAGCGCAAAAGTAAAACACCAGTTCCTCCCCCGCCGCCGCGCCCAATCCCGAAGCCGCGCCGAAAACCCCGTGAACAAAAACAGCGCCGGAATCAGCATCCGCCAAAACACATTGATACCCCAAACGACATTTCCACTCCGATAAAACTCCATCGCCTTCTCACCTGCCGCCGGCACGGTCACCGCCAAGGTATCATGCGTGATGTTTGTTGAAACCTGTTGGAAAATTAAATTCGTCTGCACTCCTTGCGCCAACACCTCTATCGGTGCCAGCCACAAGCCGGTAAAAGCCAGCAGTGCGAGCTGCAATAAGCTCTTCATAGGGCGTCAGGGTATTTCATCCGCCCCGACATTTCCAATTTAACCGGCGCCACTCAACCTGGCCAGTCAGGCAACCGCCACTTGGCGAACCGTTTGGAACAACTGCACAACTTGACAATATTCTTCATCAAACTAGGATTTCGCGCATGGAAAAATCAGCCGTGAGACACGGTCTCTGGATTGCCGGATTGGTGTTCATCGTGGGTTTAGCCTTCGCCATTTTTACCCAGCATATCTGGGAAGATTATTGGATCACATTCCGGGCGAGCAAAAACTTGGCGACCGGCCATGGTTTGGTCTTCACGCCTGGGGAACGGCTGCACACCTTCACCTCGCCGCTGGGCACGCTGCTGCCGGCCTTATTTTACCTGCTTACCGGCAACCATTCGGACCTGGTCGCCCTCTGGATGCTTCGCATCGTGAGCCTGGTGGCCTTGGGGGGCGGAATGGTCCTCCTGTATCAAACACTGCGCTTTCTGCAGGTCGGCGCCTTCGCCACCGGCCTGAGCCTGGCCCTGATTGGTCTGGATGCCAAGATCATTGATTTCACCATCAATGGCATGGAGACGGGGCTGCTAATCTTGTTTCTTGCACTAACCATCCATGGTTTGTTTGTGGCCGGGCCCCGCCAGATTTTGCGTCTTGGCACGGGCTGGGCCGGCCTGATGTGGACGCGACCGGATGGTTGCGTATACATCGCTGTGCTGGCGGCCGGATCCTTTTTTCTGTTGTCCAATTTTTCCAACCGGACGACGGCGGGCACATCCACTGCCGGCTGGTTGAAAACTTTTTTCCGGGCCGCCGCAGTTTGCACCGTTTTATACCTACCATGGTTTGTCTGGGCCTGGTGGTATTATGGGTCGCCCATCCCGCACACCATCGTCGCCAAAGGCGCCACCCAGCCGCCGTTGCATTTTTCCGATTTGATTTCAAGTCTGGTGGTGTTTCCGCATGATATTTTATTGTATTATGGCACCAGCCTGCCAGCCACGTTTCTGCCGGGGTATTCTGGTTATGGCGGCTGGACGGATGCTTACACGGAAACGGCATTGCTGCTCAGTTCGGTGGCGGCGCTCACATGGCTGATTCCGCTGTTGCGGCCGCAAACCCGGGTGATCTCCCTGGGTTACTTTTTGGGCAACTTCTATCTCACCGGCATCTTGAAATATGCGCCGCCCTGGTATTTGCCCGCAGTGGGGGTGCTCGGTTACCTAACGCTGGGACTGTTGTTTGACCAGCTGCTTGGCCTCGCTTTGAAACTCCCGCAACTGGGCTGGAACCGCGGGTGGTTTTCGCGGTTGCCGGAAATTTTGCGGGCTTCCGCCGCAGTACTCGTGCTCGGCCAGATCACGGCCACGATATGCGTGGCGCGGCAACTACAGGTGCAACAGGCGGTCATTGAAGACGGCTTGCGTGAGCCCATCGGCTTGTGGCTGCATGATCACGCGCAAACACCGCGTGATACCGTGATGCTCGAGCCGCTGGGTTATATCGGCTATTATTCCGGCTTGAAGATGCTGGATTTCCCCGGACTGGCCTCGCGGGAAATGGCCGCCGCACGCAAACGTCTCGGCCTGGCCGGGCAGAACCAGATCTACCGGGAACTTAAACCCGACTGGCTGGTTCTGCGTCCAGCCGAAGCGCAAAGCGGAATCTTTGTGGAAACCGAAGGGCTGCAAAGAGACTATGAACAGGTCCAGGTGTTTGATGCCACCGCCAAAATCAAGGCCATCAACTGGCTGCCAGGGAGGTCCTACCTGATGTTTGACCAGACGTTTTTGATCTATCACCGGAAGGCGGATGCCGGGCAGAAACCGCCGGCCCCCCAAACGGCGTCTCCGTAACGGGCTACTCTGTGCTTTGCGCTCCACTGGAGTTCAAACGACAACTTGCCGCAACCGAGTATTCTACGACTTCATGGACCCGGCGTGCTACTTGCCGGGACAGGAAGCCCGTCTGCACCGCCTGGGCAAACGCTCTCACCAACGCCAGCCATAAGTCGGTCAGGCAACCGGCACGCATACATCCATCTCCGAATCCTTTGCGTCAGGCTTGAAACGTGCATCCAACATTTCCAGATGGGGTGCCGCGCGCAAAGTTCGCCCGGACTTCGGGAGCCACGAGGCATAAATATAATTCAACGTGTGTCCCAGATTCGCCACCGGACCTTTGTGCGTGAATACCGCATATTCACCCGCCGGAATGATCAGGCTCTTCATCCCGCGCGGAGCCGTTGTCGACGCTTTCACCGGCGCGCATGCCATATAGAGCATCTCATCCGGATGCGCCTTCTTTGCGCGCTCATCCAAACAAACCACCACGCCATATTGCACCCGTGCAGTGAGCCCTTTGATTTCCGGCAGGCGTTTCAGAAATTTTTCCCATAGCGGTGGAATAATTCTGAAATTGTCCGCGTCCGGCGACACCGCGGAAATGAACCGCGCGTCCAAGCCGATGACTTTAAATTTCCCGATGTGTTTGATGACCGGCTTCATGGTGATGTGTTGATAAAGGTGATTCAGATAACTGCGTGTAATTTTTGGTTTGTGCCGGATCATGACCGCTTTGAGACCGCACCGGCGGCATTCGCCCGGCGGAACACCGAACATCGTCTTAAACGCCCGCGTGAATGATTCTTGCGAACCAAACCCGGCCTCCAGTGCAATCTCGATCACCCGGCTCTTTGTGGCACCCAGCGCAATCGCCGCCGCTGTCAACCGGCGCTTTCGTATGTATTCCGCCAGTGTATCCCCGACCATCGCATGGAAAATAATCTGAAAATGCCAGCGCGAAAGCCCCGCCACCCGTGCCACGGCATCCACCGCCAGCTCATCGGCGAGATGTGTTTCGATATAGTTCACCGCCCGCTGGATGTGTTGCAGATATTCCATACGCCAAAGCTGATGAAATACTGCCAGAAGGAAAATCAGGAAGTTTGATTTTTTGTGCGAAAGTGACGGGCAAAAAATGCGCTCTTCCGCACAAACGAAAGACGCGCGTTGACGATAAAAATTGCAATGCCTTACTTCGGCATCTCCAACCCCACTTTGCTCGCCACCTGCGCCACATCCTTGTCCCCGCGCCCCGACAGGTTCACGATCACAATTTGATCTTTGCCCAGCTTCGGTGCACGCACGATGGCTTCCGCGACCGCGTGCGAGCTTTCCAACGCCGGGATGATGCCTTCCAGCCGCGCCAGTTTCATGAACGCTTCGAGCGCCTTGTCGTCAGTGATGTAGGTGTAGTCCACACGCTTTGCATCGTGCAACCACGCATGTTCGGGGCCGACGGCTGCGTAATCCAGGCCGGCGCTGACGCTGTGCGTGCCTTGGATCTGGCCCTCAGCATCCTGCAAAATATAGCTGCGCGTGCCCTGCAACACGCCGAGCGACCCGCCTTGGAACCGTGCCGCATGCTGTTCCGGCTTGATCCCGTGACCGCCGGCTTCCACGCCGACCATCTTCACACTCTTGTCCTCCAAGAACGGATAAAACAGACCGATGGCGTTCGAGCCGCCGCCGACACACGCGATCAGCAAGTCCGGCAGGCGTTTTTCCAGTTCCAAGATCTGTGCGCGGGCTTCGTCGCCGATGATGCGTTGAAAATTTCGGACCATCACCGGATAGGGATGCGCTCCGTACGCCGTGCCGAGGATGTAATGCGTGTTGCGGATGTTCGTCACCCAGTCGCGCATGGCCTCATTGACCGCCTCTTTCAAAGTCTTCTGCCCCGCATGCACCGGCACGACTTCCGCGCCGAGCATTTTCATGCGGTACACATTGAGCTCCTGCCGCGCGCAATCGACCGCGCCCATGTAGATGACGCATTTCATCCCGAACATCGCGCTCACCGTCGCGGTCGCGACGCCATGCTGGCCCGCGCCCGTCTCGGCGATGATGCGCGTCTTGCCCATGCGTTTAGCCAGCAAAATCTGGCCCATGGCATTGTTGATCTTATGGGCGCCGGTGTGGTTCAGATCCTCGCGCTTGAGATAAATCTTTGCGCCGCCGAGTTCTTTGGTCAGGCGTTCGGCAAAATAAAGCGGCGTGGGGCGGCCGACGAATTCCCGGAGATAATACGAAAGCTCGTTTTGAAATTCCGGGTCCTGCTGCGCGCGAAAATATTCCGCCTCCAGCTCTTGCAACGGATGCATCAAGGTCTCCGGCACATAACGTCCGCCATACGGGCCAAAATGGCCCTGCGCATCCGGTAAATTCAATTCGGCAACGGCACTCATACTCTAATTCTCCCGCAAACCGTCAAACCACGCAAAGAGTTTTTTAACCACGGATGGGAAAAAAGGCTTTGCCGCGAATTCCGCGAATTTTCGCTAATGGGGAAACGCCCGATGCACACCAATTCATTCCAATTTTCCATGACGGAAACACGTCACCAGATGGTCATTTACCATGCCGGTCGCTTGCATATGCGCATAGCAGATCGTCGAACCTACGAATTTAAACCCGCGCTTGAGCAGGTCCTTACTCATTGCGTCTGATTGTTCCGTCTTGGCCGGCACTTCCTGCATGCTTTTGCGCCGGTTGACCACCGGCTTGCCATCAACGAACCGCCACAGGTACGCATCAAAACTTCCGAACTCCTCCTGCACTTGCAAAAACATCTTCGCATTCTGGATCGTCGCCGCCACCTTCAAGCGATTGCGGATGATCCCCGGATTGGCCAGCAGTTCGGCCACCTTCGTGTCGCCGTAGCGCACGATTTTTTCCGCAACAAAATTATCGAAGGCCGCGCGGTAGCTCTCCCGCTTCTTTAACACCGTGCTCCAGCTCAAACCGGCTTGAGCGCCTTCCAAGATCAGGTATTCGAACAACAGCCAGTCATCATGTACTGGCACCCCCCACTCCGTGTCGTGATAATGGATCATCATTTCCTCGGTCGGCCAGGAACAACGAGAGATTTCTTTTTTCATAAGGCGGTCTGCGAAGAAATGTTCCCGTAAAGGCGCGCGGGGCGCAAAGGATTTCATACGGCCGCAAGAAGGTTGCGGTCACAAAACCGGGACGGCACCACCGTCGTTTATTTCACCAGCACACAGATGGCGATCGCCGTCAGCAGGGCGATTCCGCCCAGCCAGTTGACAGAATTACGGCCGAGACTGGACTCGCCGCGCTGCGCAATCTGCCGCCAGCCGGCCACCCAATAGTTCCAGACCTCTATCCACGTCATCCCCATCAGAAACGCCGCGCCGATCACCATCGCTGTGACGAACAAGTACATTGAAACACTCATAACAGCTCTGCTCAAGCATAACACAGGCCAAGCAACAAAGCGAATCAGGTCCAACTACTTACAAAAATACACCGCGCCAGCAGAAACGTTTTTGCACATTTGTTGAAAATACCTGGGCAGTTTTTTCCCGTTGAAAACGGATGGTTAGGTTTTCTTAATAAATCTTTATCACTTCACCCATTTCGGCTGGTCGGGCGGTTTGAATTCCCGCATTTGCCTCAATAATGCTTCCGCTCCATTCGCCACCAAGACCAGTTCGCGATGCTGCGGTCGGATAAAACCCTCATTGCGCACGTGATCCAGAAATTCCAGCAGGCTCCTGTAAAATCCGCCGCTATCCAACAGGCCAAACGGCTTCGCGTGCCAGCCAAGCTGGCTCGCCACCAAGATTTCAAAGAATTCCTCGTATGTACCATAGCCACCCGGCAGGGCGATAAACCCGTCTGCCAGTTCCGCCATCATCGCCTTGCGTTCGTGCATGGTCTTCACGATGCGCAGATCCGGCAGTTTTTCGTGAACGACCTCTTTGATCACCAGCTTTTCCGGGATAACCCCGATGACATGGCCGCCGTTCTTCAAAACTGCATCCGCCACGATGCCCATCAATCCCACCATGCCACCGCCATAGACGAGTTCAATCTTCTCACGCGCCAGCAACGCGCCCAATTCTTGCGCTGCCGCCGCATATTCCGGCCGGGCCCCGGCGTTTGATCCACAATAAACTGCAATCCGTTTCATAAAAATTGATTCCGCTTTCTTGCCACGATCAAGGTACCAACAATACCCGATACACTTTCATCCCCGTCGCCGAGTCATCCGTCGCGTTCAAACCATACCCCGCTGCCGTCACCACCGCTCCAAAATTTGTCCAGTTCGCCACCAAGCCGGCCTTGTACTGCACTTGATATTTTTTTCCGATCACCGTGTCCCACGTGATCGACGCCGTATGCGCTTGGGACGCCAATTGCAGCGACAACGTGAACGGCACGATCACCGTCCGCACCAGTTCATTGTAAGTATCGACCACCACCAAAGATCCATCCGCCGCGACCGCCACGCCATAGGGATTAAAAAACCGGCCCTCTCCGTTTGTGCCGCTATTCGCGCCGGCCATACCCGCCGCCCCGCTCACCGTGCTGACGATGCCGTTCGTCGAAATCTTTCGGATGGTTTGGTTGAAGGAATCAGCTACATATAAATTCCCGCGGAAATCGAACGCCATTTCTGCAGGATTACGGAAACGCGCCACGCTCACATCGCCATCCACCGCCCCATCTTGTCCCGCCGTGCCGGCATAAGTAGTTACCGCGCCGGATGTTTTGATTTTGCGGATCGTGTGATTATTTGAATCGCTCACCATCAAGCCACCGTTTGCATTAAATTTCAGGCCGCACGGAGAATTGAACATCGCATTGGTACCCGTGCCGTCCGCGCTGCCCCAGACTTGCGGTGTGCCCGCAAACGTTGTCACCGCGCCACCAGAAATTTTACGAATGCAATGATTCCCGCTGTCTGCCACATATACAGACCCGTCGGACGCCACGGCCAAGCCCAATGGAGAACTGAACAACGCCGCCGCCGTGGTGCCATCCAAAAATCCACCCGCCCCCGCAACGCCCGCAAACGTGCTGACCGCGCCCGACGGCGTGATCTTGCGGATGACATTATTGCCCGTATCGCTGACAAAGAGATTGCCACTCGCATCAAATGCCAACCCGTTCGGCGAATCGAACTCCGCGCTTGTGCCAGTCGCATTGACGATTCCCGCCACGCCCAGTTTGCCGGCGAAGGTGCTAACGACGCCCGCCGGTGTGATTTTGCGGATCGCATCGTTGCGCGTATCGGCGATAAAATAATTGCCGCCCACATCCACGACAACTGACGCCGGATCGCTGAAGAGCGCAGCGGCACCGGTGCCATTCGTTGCTCCGCTTACCTGCGCCTGACCGGCGAGATTCGACACGGCATCTTGGGCACGCAACACGAATGTGAGCGCGGACAAAATCAAGATGGCAGAAAGTCTTTTCATTGTCCCCGTCGCATCAACCTTTCATTGTCAGCCGGCGGCGGCGTTTCCGTTTCTGCCGCCGTTTTAAATTCTGCCGTTGGTTTCATTTCTCCGCCTGAGCGCGCCACCAGCTTGCCGTCGCGCGTGAAAACATTTTCCACGGTGTACAACTCGCCATCGCGTTCATAAAACTTCTTCATCTCATCCAGTTTGAACGGCCGCGACCCTTTGCGGCCGAACACCACCGTCTGATTACCACTCTCGTCCACCACGCGGTCGCGGTCCAGTCCGCGTCCAACTGCCACCGCCGGTTCTTTGGTCGGGAATGTTGAAATCAGCTTCGGGTTTGGCACCGGGCTGAAACCCATGTGGCCCGGAACGTTTTCCGGCGAGATCATCTGCAAGATGGCCAGGCCGTTTTTGCCATCGGCGACCAGCGCGTACATCGAGGCATTCACAGAACCGATTTCTACCGCACGCGTGTCGTTCAGTTTCCCATCCGCATTATAAAGCCGTTCCAGTCTCGGTTTTTCCGGGTTTGAGATGTCGATGAACGCCAGGCCATCCTCTCCGTCCGCGACGTACGCATACGTGCGCGCCAGATAAAACCGTTGTGCATGTTTCAGCGGAATGAACGCATCTGGGATCAATTTCGGCTTCGCCGGTTCCGTGATGTCCAGCACCTTGAAACCCTCGTCATCTGTCACAAATGCATAGCGGAACTGCACACCTACCGCGCGCGGATTTTTCAACCCGTCCGTCAGTTCACCCGCCAATGCCGGGGCCTCGAGTGCATCATTGCGCAGGCCGACCACGAACAATCCATTTTTGCCAACGACATACAGGTTCGTTCCCGCCATGAACGAATGCATCGCGCCGGTCAGTTTACCATCCGGGTTGAAGCGGATGGTCTTTTCCTTGTCAAAAAAGTTATTGTCCGGATTGCCGTCCAACAATGTGCCGACGGTCACCATGACCAGGCCCTCTTCGCGATCGGTCACGAAGACCCAAGCATACAACGGGCTCACCGGTTGCTCCATGTTTGCCTTGTCCTGCGACCGTAACGGATCTATGCCCAGCGTGCTGGGCAACGTGACGCTGGTGGCGTATTTCGTGCGGACGTAGGTGCGCTGACCCAGCGGCGAGACTGGCGCGGTGCTGATGCGTTCCGAGAAACCTTTCTGGTCGATGTTTGCCACATCAAAAACTTCAAAGCCGTCGCGCCCGTTGGCGGTGTAGAGATATTCGCCGCGCTGCACGAGATCGAGAATCTCCGTTGCCTCTTTGTGTTCGCCGTCATGCAGCACGCCGTGTTCTTCCTCAACGTGCTTCTTATAATTATCCGGATACGCAATCTTCTGGAGGTGGCTGCCATAAGGTGCCTGTGGTTCATCTTGTTCGGTCCAGATCACGGCGTCCAATCCGCCCTTCCCTTCGCCCACATACGCATAGCGCCCGAAGAAATTCACCGTGCCCGTGCCGAAGCCCAGCAGTGACGTGAGCCACGCATTGTTGTCATTGGCTTTGGCCACGTGGCAGTCTTCGCAGTTCTTGGTGGTGCCGACGCCGCTGGTCGTGTGCGGCAGGTGCGGATTGAACGCCTGGCCGCTATAGCCATCGGCGCTGATGGTCTGCTGTTGCGAATACACCCATTCACGATTCGCATTCTGTGAACTCACGATGACCGCGCTCGAAGAACGCAGCACAGCCAGCCGGTTGCTCTTATAACTGGCATCCACGCCCAGTTGAAAAACATCATCGCGTACGACCTGCGGGTTATAGCTCGTGAAATTGCGCGTGGTGGTGCCTTCAAACTTGTTCGCCGGCACGCGCTGGTTCGCGCGCATCGGCAGATGACAGCCAAAACAGCTCGTCGCCCAAGAGCTATGGCAGACCTGACAGCCGACATTGGAATTATCATGCGCCAGGTCGCGCTGACATTTTTCCGGCTCGGGCACGTCACCCCAATTCGTTCCGTCTCGCCGCAAAGTTTTCGCATACGCCGACTTGGCGTTGTAATGGGACGACGCTGGATCCACCGTATCCATCGTCTGCGGCACTTCCCAGATCAAATCCGGCGACATGGAGGAGCGTTGAAACAATTGCGGGCCTTTCCAGAAAAAGCGCGGCCCATAGGCCGTGTTGTCTGCGCGCAAATCCACGTTGGAGATCGTCGTGCCGGTCCAGATGCCGCCGTTGCCGCTAGTGACCAACGTCGGGCGTTTTGAAATGGTGCCGTGGCAGTCGATGCACTCGATGGTCGTGGCTGCACGCGGTTCGCCATACAACAAGCCGTTGCCGTGGACATCGACATCGAAGTGGCAGTCCGCACACTGCATCCCGTGCGCCAGATGTTCGTCCTTGAGATGAACTGCTTTCGCAAATTTCTGGGGGTCAGCGTGCGGGATGATGTTGTCATCGCGATCGCGCAGATTGCCTTCGCGATCATGCTTGAACACCGCACGGAAAATCCAGCCGTGGCCGTGATAATCGGCAAACTGGGTTTGTTTCAATTTCGGGTTCAGCTCGGAAACTTTTTCGAGAAAATCCAAGTCGCCCCAAAGCCCTTTGGCTGCTGCGGCCTCGGGATTGTCGCGTAGCGACCGCACCAATTCTTCCGGTGTCGGATTTTTTTGCTTCGCCGGATACATGAATTCGCCATCGCTCTCCTGATCCCACCATGTGTAACCCAGATAGGGATTCACGAACAGGTTCCCTTGGTGCATGTGACAGTTCATGCACTGACTGGTCGGGATGGCGCGCGTGAATTGATGGATGATCGGATGGCCCCGCTCATCTTTGCGGATGGCCTTGTCGGCCGTGAAACTCAAACCTTGGTTGCCATATTTGGCGTACCAGCCGGATTGCGCAGGCGAACGGTCGTTCGCGTAAACTACGTGACACGCCGTGCAACCGCTGCTGCGATAATCACCCGGATGATTGTTCGAGCCCATGAAATCGAGCATGGGATCGTGCAACCGCGTCTTCTGCAAATTCAGATATACCGGATCGATGCGGTTTAACGTGCCCAACCCGCGATCGCTCAGGCGGCGTGACGGCTTGCCGGCTTCTTCAAATGGATCCGGGCTACCCAATGAAAGTTGTTTTTCTCCGCCGCGTTCAAAGATGCGGAGGATATTGCTAGGCGGCACGATCTCAAACCGCGGCAATGGTTCAAGAAATGGCAAGATACCCCAACGATCCGTCATCTCTTGCGTGACAGGCACCGGACTTTCCAGCCGCAACGCCGCGCCATCGGCTCCATACGCCTGTCCATAATGATAATTTTTCGACTGGTTCGCGCCGTTGTTATATAATGCCGCGCCCCACAGCATTGCCCCGTGCCGCATCATGCTATGGCTCACGTTATGCACGATGTCCGCATGGCAAGGCGCGCAGGTTTTTTCCACCACGCGCAAATCACCGGGGTTCACAAACTGGATAAACTCTGCGGACTCGTGATTAAGCAGCACGCTTGAGTCATTCGGATTCGCGGAACTTTGCCAGAATACCGGATTGCGCGGTGCCACATGCGCCTGTGTCTGCTTGAGACCGGGCGCGGGATTGCCGCCATGACAATCCGTGCAACCCAGCACCACATGTGGCGACGCGTGCATTGATTCGCTGCCCACGTGGCATTCCAGACAGCCGCGTGATTTTTTGTCCGCCTCCGCCTGTGATTGGTCGATCCAGTTTGGTTTGGGCAAGGCGTAGGCCAGATCGGGCGGCAGGTTTTTGGGGACGGAAATGGCAGGGCCGGAACCCACCTCCGCAGAAGCACCCAATACCAAGCTCCAAGCACCTGAGAAACACCAAATGCCAAACATCAAACGGGCGATCCGTGCCGCGCCACGCTCCTTTGAATATTGAAGCTTGGTCCGGCCTTGCGAGATTGAGATTAGTTTTTGCAGTCTCGTTTTCATGCTTCAGTAGGTAAAGGTTATCGCAATCAGCCCGCTGTAAAGAAAATCATCCACCGCACCGGTCCGGTCGGTGCGGTTAAAACCGGGCACAGGATCGGTGCTGGTCTTGTAAATATCCTTGTACCCCTGCCCCGGTATCAATGCACCGAAACCGGCGGAAATGATGATGTTATCTGTGAGCAAAGGACGATACTGAAATCCCAGGCTCAAATCCCAGCCGACTTCATTGTTCACTTTGTCCGTGAGCAGTGCGTTCTTGATGGCGTCTGTCTCAGCAAAGCGGATGTAATTCGCATTAAGAAATGTTCGCAGCTTCGGCGTCACATCAAACTCCGCGCCGAGGCCAAAAATGAAAACACCGGGATTCACGAAGTTCGCCTGCCCTTCCGTTTTGCTCGTGCGCAAATCCGGCACCAAACTGCTCGGGGTTTTCAAATTCACCGACGTGCCGCCGAGGTTAAATCCTTGCCGCGTCCAGAAGCTGAACGGACCGCCGGTGAAATTGGGGTTGTCCACGATCGTATCAAAGCCGCGCCCGGTGCCGTCGGTCGCATTGCCATCACCAGAGGCGTAGAGAAAGGATGCTTTATAGCGCGCCCAGTCGCGGTCATACGAAACTTCCAGCGCGGCCATTTGCGCATTGATGTCCACACCATGACCGGCGAGGCCGTTGAATTCATCACGCCCCAGTGCCTGATAAAATTGGTGTGAGACATTGAATCGTCCGATGTGGCCGTCACCACCCCAGCCGAGGTAATAGACATTTTCGTCATGCGTGCGCACGGTGCCGAGCGGTTCCGGGCGGACGATGTTGCCGTTGTCGTCATAGTGCAAACCGCCGTGGTCGAAGTTCGCCAAAAAACTCCACTCTGCCGTATAGCCCGGCCAAATAAAGTCCTGGCGATACAGATTCGCGACGACTACCTGCTGATTGCGCGGATCGAACGTGTTCAGCTCTGAATCCGTGTCCTTCTCGCGCATGTCGAACACCGCGAGGTTGTATTGGTAGCGGTTATTGTCGTAATTGCCGAACAGCCGGACGCCGAGGTTCACATCGTTGAACAAAAATCCGCGAAAGTCGGCGTTGAACGGTTGATACCCCGCGCGGATGGAAAGGAAATCGTAGTTGTCGGACAAATTGGCAAGGTGCGCCTCGAAAAACGCCTGTTGCAACGCGAAAAAAGTTCGCGTGCGTTGCGTGTGCTGTGTGGCGCGGAAGCTGTCGGCCGGCCCGGTCTGGCCATTGAGCAGACCGCCGATATCGCCGGGATTTTGCACGCCGCCGTTGTTGGGCGGCGGTGAATTATTGTTGCCGCCGATGGATCCGCGCGGATCCGGCGAGACCACGCCGGTCTCCTGCGCCTCGACATAATTGATGTTGAAAACCGGTTCCAACTTGAGCGCCCAATCCACGGGACGGAAGACCGTCTCGCCCTTGAACAAGTTGATCTCGAATCCCAAATTGTTCTGGATGCTCAGTTGGTCGCTCTGCCCGTAAAATTCGTATTCACCCGCCGTCGCGGTGCTTACGCCGCTGGCGGTCGGCACGCGTTTGAATTCGGTGACGCTCTCGGCCGAGGCGGTCAGGTCGAGAAACACATCCTGGCCGCAGATCGGCACATCGCCCTTCAACAAACTGCGCTGGTACGGGTACCAAACATAGGTGTCCGGCGATTCAAAAGGCGACTCGATGCTGCCGCTCGTGTACCGCTTCCATGGCGCAAATCCGATGCGCCAACGATCAGGCACCGGTGCAGTGTTGGTGGGATAGGTAAACTGCCGTAGCGATGGTTCCACGCGCCATTCTTTGTCCACGCGCAGCTCGCGCCGCACATTTTGTCGTGGCAATTTTAACTCATCCGGCAACGGGTCATAGTTGGCGCTGTGATTGGTGGTGGCATCCGCCGCGGGAACGATTTCTCCCAGCCGCGAATTTTCGCGCGGCAATTCCTTGCCGGCGGGAACCGGCGGCGGTATGAACAGTGGCGGCGCGACCGGTTCATCGAACAACGCGGGCGGCGCATTTGAGGTCATCCGCAAACTCGCGCCCGGATCGGGATTAAACTGCGGCTGCGTAAGCGAATTGGTGATGATGATGACGTTATGGACCCAGCGGACATCCGAGGGTGGCGGTTCGGGCAACTGCACCGGGTTGGGGTCGGGACTGAACTGTTCCGGCGAGGCGGGCGGCGTGTTGGTGCTGACGACTTGTTCCGGTTTGGGTGCGTCGGCCGGCCAGACAGACATGCTGGCGAGGAAGAACAGGCCGGTACAAACAATCCGGAACCAGTCAGTTCGCTCGGCCATTGGGTTAGGCGGACGCATCCGCCACCATGAGAATTTGTTTGGCCTGATAAATCAAGCGTAGAGCGGCACTTGGCGGGGATGCCGCGCTACGATGTTCACGTAGCCGAGCGAAGTGTCAGGCGATGAAAAGGTTCGAACGCAGAGCAAGCCACGCCACAACCTTTCCACCCGCAGCTTCGCTTTTCGGGCGGGGGACGGCGCAGCGCGCCATCCCTACCCCATCAAACTTCACCGATCCATTTGCGATCTTCCCATACTGCCTTGATTGAAGTGATGTTCCGGCTGTCAAAAAGGTTTTTTGCCGCGGCGCCGATGTTTCCCTTTTTCAGGTTATTAAATGCGTCGCTGGTGCTAATGGCAATATGTTGGAGGATGCTGGGATCGCGATAGCAATCAATCATGCATTTGGTGCAGCCATCGCGGATGAGCTTGGAATCGTCCCAATCCCAGACCTTACACATGGGTTTGTCCCAAGCGTGACAGCGGTATAGGTCGAGATTCCAGTCGAGATAGAAATATTTGTGACCGCCAAGACAGCCGAATTTTTCTTTTTCGCCGCGCAGATGCCGCTGCATCTCATCAAGCGATTCCGTGGGGTTGACCACCGGATAACCGCTGTTTTGTTTCATCCGCTTGATCTTGTCGAACAAGCCGATGAGTTCGTCTTTCGAAAAATTGACCAACCCGCTGTCGCTGAAGCTTAAATAGCTGCTGGCCAAACTGGTGAGCGGGTAGCTGAACGTGCAGCTCTTGAAGCCAAGCTCCTCCAAAAACGGCGGCAATTTCTCGAAATCCTCAATCAACCGGCTGGCCGTAATGCTCGCCGTGGTCTGGATGCCGACGGAACCGAAATACTCGTTGGCCTTTTTGATTTTCTTGCAGACATCGGGAAGGCCGCGGTTTTTTTCGTGCTTGATGACATCGTGTGCATCGATCGACATGATGACGCTGCTGATGCCGTCACTGGCCAGGTCTCGCATGTTCTGATCGTTCCACAAGCCGCCATTGGTGCAGATCATCGGCCGAATCCCCTGCTCCGCGCAGTAACGAGTCATCGCCCGCAGGTCGCGATGGACCATCGGTTCGCCGCCAACGAAGAGCAGATAGCCGATGTGGTTTTTTACCGCGATATCGATGACCCGCTTGGCTTCATCAAGCGTCACGCTGCGGCGCGCCTTGGGGTCGAACTGGGAGCGGGCAAAGCCACAAAAACCGCAATCGGCATTGCAAATGTTCGTGATGGCGAATTGAAGATAGCCGGGGCCGCCATGATCCAGCACTTCCTTGAACAACTGCCAGGCGCCTTTTTTTGGGCGGACGACCGGCTGGGAAAAATCATGCTTCACAGAGCGGGTGGCCTCCGTGGATGGACCGGCTGAGGGTACGACGTTACTCATGCTCCCGCACTTTGAGCCGAAAATGGCGGGCGGGCAATTTTATTTTCCGAATAACGCAGGAACCCATGATTTTGGCTTTGCTCCGCCGCCCCAAAACGTCTATTTTGACTGCGGTTTGTCCGATGGTGTAATGGTAGCACAAGGCTCTTTGGAGGCCTTTGTCATGGTTCGAATCCATGTCGGACAACCATCTTCAATTTTCCACGTCTGTTTCACAGCTATCACCACTGCTTGCATCGGAACCGTCAGATCCGTTGTTTGCCCCCCAACGCTTCAAGCTGACCAAAAGGATGCTGATATCCGCCGGGGACACTCCGGAGATGCGGGCGGCTTGGCCGATGGTCGCCGGCCTGATCTTGGCCAGTTTCTGGCGGGCCTCAATTCGGAGACTGGGGACGGTGGCAAAATCAAAGGTGTCGGGAATTTCTTTGCTCTCCAGATTTTTGAACTTACCGACTTCCAATTCTTGCCGGTCAATATAGCCCGCATACTTCACGGCAATTTCCACTTGCTGAATGACCTCGGATGAAAGCTGATCATTACGGTTAGGCAAATCTTTGTAGAGTGTTTCGGGACGGGAAAGCATCTTGGCCAAGCTATTGGTCTTACTATGCGTTGAATGCAAACGACTTATCTCATTATTTATTGACAATTCTTTGGTGGAAAATTGGTTATAACAATCGTCAGACAGCAAACCAATGTCGTGTCCGATGCGAGAAAGGCGCAAATCCGCGTTATCTTGACGAAGTAGCAGCCGGTACTCTGCTCGTGAAGTGAACATGCGGTAGGGTTCAGTCGTTCCTTTAGTGACTAGATCATCGATGAGTACTCCGATATAAGCTTGGTCACGGCGAAGAACAACAGGTTCCCTGCCCTGCACTCGCCGGGCGGCATTGATGCCAGCCATCAATCCTTGGGCTCCTGCTTCTTCATAGCCCGATGTGCCGTTAATCTGTCCGGCCAAGAAAAGATTTTGGCAAGGTTTGGTTTCCAAAGAAAGATGCAACTGGGTAGGGAAAGCAAAGTCGTATTCTACGGCATAGGCTGGCCGCATAATTTCAGCATTCTCACAGCCGATGATGGAATGAACCATTTCAATTTGAATTTCGAACGGAAGGCTGGTAGAAAAACCATTGACGTAGTATTCGTCGGTTTCGATACCTTCAGGCTCAAGAAAGATTTGATGTCGCTCTTTATCGCCAAACTTAACGAACTTATCTTCGATGGAGGGACAATACCGAGGACCGATACCTTCAATGACTCCTGAATACATGGGAGACTTATGGAGGTTTTTAAGGATCACTTCTCGCGTTTTATCCGTGGTGAAGGTGATATGGCAGTTCAGTTGGCCATTAATCCGATCCAACATAGATCCTCTGGGGTATTTTCCACCAGATAGACTGCCACCGACTGGATTGCATCGAGATTGTTCCATGTGGAACAATTGGTCTTTCCAGAAAGTAAAGTAGGGGACTGGCTCATCTCCTGGCTGAGCTTCCATTTTGGAAAAGTCGATGGAGCTCTTCAAGAGGCGGGGTGGGGTGCCTGTTTTGAGTCGCCCCAATTCTAATCCGACTTCTTTGAGCGAACCAGACAGATTCATCGCGGCTGCATCCCCTGCCCGCCCACCTGATTGCTGATTGGAACCGATATGCATCAGGCCACGTAAGAACGTCCCAGTTGTAATAATAACCGTTTTTGCCAAATATTGCACTTCCAAAGTGGTTTCAACACCAATTGCAACTCGATCTTTATGAAGTATTTTTGCCGTTTGACCTTGTTTAACATCGAGGTTGGGCTCCGATTCGCAGATCCATTTCAGCCGAAATTGATAAGCCTTCTTGTCGCATTGGGCTCGCGGTGCCCATACAGCGGGGCCACGCTTGGTATTCAACATCCGGAATTGAATGCCCGCCATGTCAGTGGCTTTACCCATCTCGCCACCCAAAGCATCAATCTCCCGAGCAAGGTGACCTTTGGCCAAACCACCGATCGCCGGGTTGCAGGACATTTGACCGATGGAGTCGGCATTAATGGTGAGGAGCAGGGTACGGCAGCCCATGCGGGCGGCAGCCAAGGCAGCTTCAACGCCGGCATGCCCGGCACCAATCACGGCGACATCATACTGCTTTGGATAAACGAACATTTAGAGGCCCATGGTAGCTGATGCTGCATTTGGAATCAAAGCGGAAGTGAAATCGTTTTGTTTGATTTATGTTTTCCGAAAACTAGTTTGAAGGCTTGCTAGAGAAGGGCCGTTTAAAGTTGGTGCTCTGCACCTTGGGATCTGTAACCGCTTTGCAAAAACCATACCTGCAAGTGAGATTGAAGGAAGTTTGTCAACGTCGACCTATTTCTCTCTTAGGCGTATCATTATCCTCAGCTTTTAATAGCATATCAAATTGGTATTAAATGTGTTGTCTAGGCAATTGTTGTAAAATAAAATGCCCCATACGGGTTGGTGAATGTTTAAGCGGCGCAAACGCCGCGCCCCGCCGTCGGAGCGCGATTCCGTTCTACAGAATCGCTTCTACTTGCGGTTAAATTTTAGTGCGTCTTTTTAATTTTTAGGCAATTTTTTCTTTCATTATCGTTAACATACGTTAATATGGCGGTGAAAGAAGCCTGTTTAGGGCAACAAGGGAAGGAAAGACTAAAGAAACCCAGTGATATCCCAACAAATCCCAATTCAAATTTTTTAACCAGTGAGTGAAATAAGCAAAATCACTTGAAAAACGGGCAGGGAAGAGCAGGGGGATGTCAGGACTACTTGACCGGGAAAATTTACTTCACCGGCAGCGTGATTAACATCGTCGTACCGCGACCAAGTCTGGACTGGATCTGAATTTGTCCATGATGCGTTTCGATGATGCGGCCAACGATGGCGAGGCCAAGGCCGGTACCTTTGGCTTTGGTGGTCGCCAGCACAGTTTTGAAGGCGCGGTCACGCTGTTCCTTGGTCATGCCGCCGCCGGAATCTTTGAAGGAAATGACCACTTGGGAGGAGGGCAGGGTGGTGGTTTTGATGGTCAATGAACCGCCTTCCGGCATGGCCTCGGCGGCGTTGAGAATCAAATTGAGAAACGCCTGTTCCAGCTGCGGGGCATCGCCCAAAACAAGCGGCAGATCCGATTGGAGTTCGCGCACCAGCTTCACGTTCTGGTTGGCGAGCTTGTGTCGGACTAACAAGCCCAATTCATCGACCAAGTCATTGAGGTTGACCGGGGCGAAATGTGGTTCGGTGGTTCGCGCAAAATCCAATATCTGCTCCACGATCTTGTTGAGATGCTCGATTTTGGCCTCGATAACACGCGCGTCCTTGGTGCGGGGGTCTTTCTCATCGAATTTCAGGTTCAATGAATGATAGAGGAGCTTCATCACCGTAAGCGGATTGCGGATCTCATGCGCCACTTCCGCCGCCAGCAGACCGAGTGCGGAGAGTTTTTCGTTCTGCCGCAACTGTTCTTCCACATCCACCACGCGCTCATAGAGCCGCGCCTTTTCGATGGCGATGGCGGAGAGTTCCGCGAGCGCAGACAGAATCTTCACCTCTTCGTTGGAAAAATTATAGGAACGCGCAGTGTAGACGTTCAGCGTGCCGATCGCCTGGTCGGCAAAGATCAGCGGCACGCTCAATAGCGAAACGAGACTCTCGCTGCGCGCCAGTTCCACATTTTGATAACGCGAATCCGCCTGCACATTGGCGACTTGCTGTGATTTTTTACGGCGCACCACCACGCCCAGCAGGCTTTCTTCCACGCTTAACCGTGGTTTTTTAATGTAAGCATCACCGGCACCGTAACTTGCACGAAGATCAAGCCAGTCACGCGATTCATCCAACAACATCAACGAACACATCCGCGCGCGCATCAAATCACAGGCCTCCTTGGTGATGACGCGCAAGGCCTCATCCAGATTCAAAGTGGAATTGATCGTCCGGCTCACGCTGGCGAGCGATTCAAACAGCATCACTTTCAAGCGCAACTGCTCGTAAAGCCATGTGTTGTGGATCACTTTCGCGGCCTGCACCGCGAGTTCTTGCAACAGTTCCTGGTCTTCCGCCGAAAAAGCGTTCACCCGCTCGGAGTCCACGTTGATGACCCCGCGCACCTCGCCTTTTACCTCCAAGGGCACCGCGAGTTCCGAGCGAACGTCGCGCCGGACGCTCACATACCGTTTATCCTGAGTGACATCGCCGCTGCAGACGGGCTTGCCGTGACGCGCCACCCAGCCGGTGATGCCTTCGCCGACGTGCAGTTTCAATTTGCGCGCCGCCGAGGAAAGATTTTGCGCCGCGTGGATCTCGAGGATGTTCGTCGTGGGATTGATCAATACCAGCGAACCTGACGAGGCGCGCATCACGCGCACAGCCTCGCTGACGATGAGATGCAAGGCCTCTTGCGAATCGAGCGTGGAATGGATGACGTTGCTGACCTGGTATAACAGGCTCAGACGCTCGGGCGTCAGTCTTGGTTTGTGGATCTCCTCGCTCACTTGGTACTGACACTAAAACTCACCGCGCGCGCCACGTCAAAAAGAATCCGATGGCCGCGAACATAAAATTTGGCAGCCAGGCCGCGAACCAGCCGGGCAAATGCCCGCTCGCGCCGAACGCCTGACACACCTGTTGCAACACAAAAAACACAAAACAGATGAAGATGCTGCCGGCCACGCCAAAGAACAAATTACGCCGGCCGGATTGCGCGCCGAAGGGGATGGCCATCAACACCACGATAAAACATGTCCACGGAGCCGCGAGGCGAATATGGAATTTTGTCACCAAGCCGTTCAGACCCTGATGGCCGGCGTGCTGCCGCAGGTAGGGCCATAAATCTACCAGCGGAATATCCGCGCTGTGTGAGGCCAGCAGGCCGTTGGCATCGCTATATTTAGCTTCGAGCTTGAATTGATTCGGCGTTTCCTTGAATTCCGGCATGGGCAGCAGGTTGGTGGACAACAGCGGCACCAGCCGCTGGCCGCGCTGGAGGAATTGCTGCACATTGGTGAAAACCCAGACCTCATTGGTGTATATGGCCTGTTCCGCCACCAACTGGCGCTGCGAACCGTCCTTAATCATCCACTCGACATTCACATTATACATGGTGGCCGTGGCCGAGTTGTACACGCCGATATACCAGGTGCGATTTTCCTGTTCGTTGGTATAGCCCAATTTGGCAAACCGCGTTTTGATACGGGGATCCTTATTTTTTTTAATGTGGCGGGACAGGATTTCCGCCGACCACCGCTGGCATTGGGGCACAGCCAGCTCATTCAGCAAAAAATAAGTGACGGTGGCGAACAATCCCACGATGAAATACGGCGCACAAATCCGCCACAAACTGATGCCGGCGGCGCGCAAGGCGGTGATCTCATTGTAGCGCGCATGATGCGTCAGGGCGTAGAGCATTGCCAGCAGCAGCAGCCACGGCAGCAACATGAGGAAAAATTCGGGGAGGCTGGCGAAGCAATATTCGAACGAATCCATGCCAGTAAGCTTTGACTCCCGCATATCTCCCAGCTTGGTGAAGAAAAAGAACGACACCCACAAAGGCAGAAACCCGCCGAGACAGTAGCCCAGCGGCGTCAACAATTCGCGAAACAGATATCGGTCGTGCAACCGCATGGCACAGGGTAGACGGCGCAAGACAGTCCCGGCAAGTTTTGTCGTGGCTGACTGCGGAATGGGGGTTGGAGCTGATTCTTGACTGCAGCGTTCAACCAAGGGGTAAAATTGCGAAGCTAAACGACCGGCCGCCTTCGCTTTCATTATGTTCAAGCGAAGGCTGGTGGGTTGGCGGGGACTCGAACCCCGGACCAATGCCTTAAAAGGGCACTGCTCTACCAACTGAGCTACCAACCCAACAGGGCGCAGGAAAATAGAGCAAAACCGTCCAAACGCAAGATTTTTCACCTGCTTCTTGGGGAGGCCAAAAACCCGGTGTTGCAAGATGCGAAAATTTGAATTTTATTTTTTACGCGACCTGCGCTAATGTTGGTTCATCAAAACTTCAACTAGCATCAAGTTTTGGGGTGTCCGCGGTTCGATACCCACTCCGGGAACAGGCACCGTGCGTTACGGTGGCAACACTTCGTGCATCGAAGTCCGTTGCGGCAGCGATATCATCATTCTCGATGCCGGCACCGGTCTCCGCAAGCTGGGCATTTCCCTGCTGGAAGAATTTAAAAAGAAGCCGCTGAATCTCACGCTGCTCCTCTCGCATACGCATTGGGACCATATTCAAGGCCTACCGTTTTTTGCGCCGATCTATGAATCCCGCTGCCGACTGCGCATTCTTGGCAGCGAAGGCGCGCGCAAAGGACTGGAAGCCGCGCTCACGGGCCAAATGGAAAGCACCTATTTCCCTGTCCCGTTCTCCAAACTGCCCAGCAACATCGAGATCGAGGAGATGCGCGATTTCAGCTTTGCCATCGGCCCCACGCTGGTGCGCGCCCACCGCGCAAACCATCCGGGAGTCACGGTCGGCTACCGCCTGTTTTCCCCGGATGGCGTCGTGGTTTTCTTTCCGGATACCGAACCGCGCCAAGGCGGGGACGACCGCGACATGATTGATTTCATCCGTGACGCGGACGTACTGATCCTCGATTCGCAATACGATCGCAAAGAATACCAGAGCCACGTCGGCTGGGGACATGGTTGCGTGGATGATTCCGTGGCGCTCGCTCTCACGGCCGGCGTGAAAAAACTCGTTCTCTTCCATCACGACCCCGACCACGACGATAAAAAGCTGGATGCATTCGTCGCCTACGCCCGTTCCTTGGTGAAAAAAGCCAAGGGCAAGCTGAAGGTGGAAGCGGCCCGCGAGGGCATGGTCATCAAGCTGGCGGCGAAGTGATTCCGTTTTTTCACGCTCTAGAAAAGCGGCGCTAAACCGACCGCGCCCCAAACGCTTCGCGACGGACTTGCACTTTAAACATCGCAAAGCACCTGAAGTGCGCATGGTTGACTGCAATTTTTCCCAAGTTCCATTGAACGGTTTATTCAAACGAAACCGATGCGTTCGTGTCTATGACCTTATGAAGACACAATCCATCCCTTGGATTCCATTGCTATTGGCGGTTTTTGTCATCAGTTGCTTCGTCCCGGCAATCGTCTGGCCCTCACATAAAAAACATCGGTCGACCAAGATCCGGGCCGTCAACAGTTTCCTGCCTTTTCCGACATTCACCACTACCAACTTCCAAAAATCCGGCACTCAACCAGTGAGCGGCCATTTCACGGAGAAGATGCGGGTTTCGCTTTGGGGAAATAAATCTTGAAGGCCGTTCCTTTTCCCAATTCGCTGTGCACCTTGATTTGCGCGTTGCTCTGCCGGACGATTCCGAAACAGGTGGCCAAGCCCAGGCCGGTGCCTTTGCCATGAGGCTTGGTGGTAAAAAACGGTTCGAACAGGCGCGCCTTGACCTCCGCGGTCATGCCGGTGCCGGTATCGGCTATGGCCATGGTCACATAATCACCTGCATCAAATCCGGGAAACTCTTTGATCTGATTCTGGTCCAAAATGATATTTTCGGTCATGATCAATAATTTGCCGCCATCCGGCATGGCATCGCGGGCGTTGACCACCAAATTCACCAAAATTTGTTCAATCTGACCCGAATCGGCCAGAATGTTTGCCGGTTCCGAACTTAGTCCGAGGCGAAAATCAATTTGCCGGCCGGTGAACCGGCGCAGGATGATTTCAATGCCGCGAACGATTTCATTGAGATCAAACTGCCGGGCAGCGATGACCTGTTTACGGCTGAAGGTCAGCAATTGTTTCGTCAACCCGGCCGCCATCTGGGCGCATTTGCCGATCTGCTCAGCGCTGACGCGGCGTGAATCGCCGGAAACAAGGCCGCCCAGCAATAATTCACTATGGCCCGAAATCGCGGTAAGAATGTTGTTAAAATCATGCGCGACACTGGCCGCCAACAGGCCGAGCGCCTCCATTTTTTGGGTGTGCCGGAGATGTTCTTCTTTTTGCTGCAGGGCGGCTTCGGCAGCCTTATGCGCCAATCGCGTCTGGGCTTCCCGCAACTCCCGCTCAATCGCCGGCACGAGCCGCGCGAGTTTGCGCTTCATGATGTAATCATGCGCACCGGCCTTCATGGCCATGACCGCTGTCTCCTCGCTCACCACGGCCGAAACAAGGATGAAGGGCAGATCCAATCCGCTGGCTTGCAGCACTTGCAAGGCTTCAAAACCGCCGAAGCCGGGCATCTCATAATCCGAAATAACAATGTCCCACGTCCGGGCTTTTAACGCGGCCTTCATGGCGGTGGCGTTCCAAACCCGTTCAAACTCAACTTCAAAGCCTGCATTTCGCAAACCGCGCAACAAAATAATGGCGTCGTTTTCCGAGTCATCCGCGATCAGGGCGCGTAATCCCCGGGTGGCGCTGCTTTTCGCGGGCGGATTAATTGGAGGCGGGGGAGGGAGGATGGTTTCCATTGGTTTCGCCGGTTTCGCCGGTCAACGTGAAGCAAAAAGTTGCGCCTTGATCCACCACGCCTTCCGCCCAGATTTTACCCCGATGCCGGTGGATGACCCGCTGCACCGTTGCCAAGCCGATGCCAGTACCGCGAAACTGACTTTGATCGTGCAGCCGCTTGAACGGGGTGAACAAATTATTCGCGCGCGTCATGTCAAATCCGGCGCCATCATCGCGCACAAAATAAGTCCGGGCGCCGTTTGGCTGGGGGATCGTCCCGAATTCAATGCGGGCCCGTGGCCGATTGGCCGTAAACTTCCAGGAATTGCCAAGCAGATTTTCAAGCACCACCCGTATGAGTTGAGCATCTCCCTCCGCGCTCAGACCTTCGGCAATGACCCAGTCGACAATCCGGTCCGGATTTTTTTGTTTCAAATCGGTGGCCACGGCATGAGCCACGGCCGTCAGATCGAAATGATCGATCAGCAATTCATTGCGCATCATGTTCGACAGGGCCAGCAAAGCGTCGATGATCTGCTCCATGTGCTGGCAGCTTCCCCGCAGGCGCTGGATATAATCCCGGCCTTCGGGGTCAAGCCGGTTGGCGTAGTCTTGCATCAGGATGAGGCTGAAGCTGTCGATGTTCTGCAACGGGGAACGCAGGTCATGGGAGACTGAATAGCTGAAAGCTTCCAACTCCTTGTTAGCATTTTCCAGTTCCAGCGCGCGCCGTTCCAATTCTTTGTTGAGTTTGGCGATCTGCTTTTCCACCTGCTTGCGTTCGGAGATGTCGCGGATCGCCGTGGTGACGGTCAAACCATTTTCGGACGCCAGCGGCTTGGTGCTCACTTCGATCGGAAATTCCTGGCCGTCTTTGTGCAAGCCGCAGAGCTCGATCGTGGCCGACGTCAAACGACCGCCACGCTGAGAAAAATATCCCGCATAATATTGCCTCTGATCCTGCCGGAACCTTTCAGGCACCAGCAAAGCCATGCTTTCCCCCCGCAGTTCACGGTCGCTGTAACCAAACAGTTTTTCAGCATGGACGTTGCTGCCGACAATTTTGCCCTCGGCATTGACGAGAATCAGGGAGTCGGGCATCGAGCCCAGCAACTGTTCGAGTTTTTCCTCCGCCTTTCGCCGAGCGTTTTTTGCGCGCAAAGCCAGAAGGCTGCAGGCCAAGATGATGATGCCAGCCAGGATGCTTCCGCCCAAGCTGACCAGTTGCACCCGGGTGGCCAGATCCGCCTCTTCGACGCGTTCCTTGGTCAGGCGGGTTTTTTGCGCCTGTTCCAAGGGGCCAAGTTTGGCTTGGATCTGTTCCATCAACGTATTGCCCTCATCCGTCAGGCCACGCTGGCTGAATCCGCGAAAAAGATTTTTGTCCCCCAAAGCCACCAGTTCTTTCATAGTCTGGAGATGTTTTTCAATCAACGGTTGAATTTCATCGAGGGTTTTGAGTCCTTCCGGCTCGCCTTGAAAAAGCGCTTTCAGTTCGTCCACCTGCAGCGGCACCTCATTAGCCGCCGTATAGAAAGGATTCAAATGCGATTGTTTTCCCGAGATGGCAAAGCTCCGCGCAGAACTTTCAACCTCAATTAAATTCGCAGAGACGGCCCCGAGTTTTTCCAACACTTCATGCGTATGGATGACAGCTTGGTTGGCTGTTTGAATTTGCAGGGCCGATTGCTGCGACATCGCCGCCACAATCGCCAAAAACGCCAAGACCAAAATAAACGCAACTCCTAAAAAAATGGTATTTACCGGGTATTTGTTTGCCCGCTTATGGGACGAAACATCTGCCGGTCCCGAAAAAGTGGCCATTTTATCAGTCTTTTTGCCGTTTTTTTGTGTTGCTGAGTTCACTCAGCTCAAAAAGCTAATTTTGTGCCGGACCATCGTGAAAGCCAATATAATAAACGCTAAATCTGTCAGAAATGAGAAACTAAGCCGCTTTCTCTCCGTAATTGATGGCCATCGCGCCGCCGAGCAGGTTGATGACGCGGACATTTTTCAGGTTCAAGGCACGCATTTTGTCCGCCACCGCCAGTTGCGCGGGATAGTGTTTCAGTGATTCCAAAATATACGCATATGCCTGCGCGTTGCCGCAGAACAGCAGGCCGATGAGCGGCACGGACAATTGCAGGTGAGTGAAATAAATCGCGCGCCAAATGGCGTTCGGCGGTTTGCCGAAATCCAGCACGATCAATCGCGCGCCGGGCTTGGCCACGCGATACATCTCATCCACCCCACGTTCCCAGCTCGTCAGGTTCCGCAAGCCATAACCCACGGTGAGAACGTCGAAGGACTGATCCGGATATGGCAATTGCTGGGCGTCCCCTTGGATGAATCGTAAATTGGGCGCTTTTGCCCCGGCAAGCTGGCGTTGCGCAGCCACTTCCAACATTTGCGGGCTGAAATCGAGACCGGTGGCATCCGCCCCGCGTTTAGCCAGGGCAAACGTGATATCGCCCGTGCCGCAGCAGAGGTCCAAGGCGCGGTTCCCCGGCTTGATCTGGGCCAGATCCACCACTTGCTTCTTCCAACGGCGATGCAGGCCAAAGCTCTGCAGGTCATTCAGGAAATCATAGCGGCGGGCGATCCGGGCGAAGAGGTCGTTGACCTTCGCAGCGCGCTGGTCGCCGGCCACATAAAATTCATTGCTCACCTCCACAGTCTAGCCGGTGGCAGGGCAGGGGGCAAAGCAGAGAAATTTCTTTGCACCCGCCGTAAGGCTTTGCTAGTGTCCACAACCAAGGCATGCCGTTTTGATCGGTGAAACTGTAAAAGCTTAAATTATGAGCGCCACACCCGCTAAAACCATTTTAGTCGTGGATGACAACGAGATTGTCATCAAAACGATTTCCCTGAAGCTACAGGGCGCCGGCTACCGCGTGGTGACGGCCATGGACGGCTCGGAAGCAGTATCCGCCGCCCGCAAGGAAAACCCCGATCTCATCTTGCTGGACATCAGTTTTCCGCCGAACGTCGGCGGCGTGGAGTGGGACGGTTTCCGCATCATGGAATGGTTTCACCGGCTGGATACGGTCAAAAAGATTCCGATCATCATCATCACCGGCAGCGAAGATCCCAAATCCAAGGAACGCGCAACCCAATCCGGCGCCGTGGCCTATTTCCAGAAGCCGCTGGAGCATGATTACCTGCTCAAAGTGGTCCGGGCGACGCTGGGCGAGGCTTCCGGCGTCTAAACGCCTTTAAAAACGGGTCGCAAAAGCTTGAAAATTCAGGCTTGCTACCCGGCACGGTTGGTTTATTATCTCAAAACTTTCTGGATGCGAGCGTAGCTCAGTTGGTAGAGCATCACGTTGCCAACGTGAACGTCGAGGGTTCAAATCCCTTCGCTCGCTCCATTTTTCTTTTCAACCCTTTTCATTTTTTGAGAACGGCTTGGTTGCATCCCCGGTCAAAACTGGTTCAATTTCCACATGTCCCTGCTTGAAGAATCTTTTCGCTGGTTTGGCCCGAACGATCCGGTGCCGCTGGCATTTATCCGCCAGGCCGGCGCGCAGTCCATTTTCACCTCACTGCATCAGATTCCCTACGGTGAACTGTGGCCTCGCGAGGCCATCCGCTAACGGAAGCAACTGATCGAAGCCGCCGGCTTGCGCTGGACGTGTGTTGAATCGGTTCCCGTCCATGAAGACATCAAAACTGGCAACGGCGACTTGAAGCGGTTGTTTAAAAATTATACTGACACGCTGCGCAATCTGGCCGTTGAAGGCATCCCTTTGGTGATCTACAATTTTATGCCGGTGTTGGATTGGATCCGCACCGACATGCGCCATATGCTGCCGGATGGTTCCGAATGCATGCATTTCGACCCGGTCCGTTTTGCGGCATTTGAAATCCACGCCCTTAAACGCGCCAATGCCGCAGCGGATTATACGCCGGAACAGCAGGCACAAGCTTCCGCTTGGTGGCAAAGTCTCGATGGTGCCGCACAGAAAAAGTTCATCCAAACCATCATCGACGTTTTCCCCGGTTGCAAATGGGGACTTTCCTTGGATGACATCCGCGCGATGCTTGCGCGCTATCATCAGGTGGATGCCGATGGACTTCGAGCCAATCTCGCGCGGTTTTTGGAGGCGGTGATTCCCGTCGCCGAAGAGGTGGGTGTGCGCATGGCCATTCATCCGGATGATCCGCCGTTCCCGGTGCTGGGTCTGCCGCGAATCGTTTCCACCGCTGCGCAAATTGAATCCATTTTCAAACTAGTGGACAGCCCTGCCAACGGACTTTGCTTCTGCACCGGTTCCTTGAGTGCGCGTCCCGACAACGACTTGCCAGCGATGGTCCGACAATTCGCCCCTCGTATGCACGCGGTGCATCTGCGTAGCACGCAGCGTTTGGCGGATGGATCTTTCTATGAGGCGGATCACTTGGCCGGCTCGGTGGATATGCCTGCGGTGATGAGCGCCTTGCTGACAGAACAGGATCACCGCCAAACCAGCGGGCGAGGGGACTGGCAGCTTGCTTTTCGGCCTGATCATGGCCACACGATGATGGATGACTTACAAAAGCCGCTGGGCATCACGCCAGGTTATTCATGTATCGGCCGAATGCGCGGACTGGCGGAACTGCGCGGGCTGATGTTGGGATTGCGGCAGGCGGGGCGGGTCAATCGGCTGGCAAAGAATTGAAAATTGTCCGACGTCAGTCGCATCACTTCCCCGAACCGCCTAAAGGCGAAACTCCGAACGCGTTGCGGCCATGGTTTTGGTTTCTGCTTGCTTTAGCAAATGGCGAAAGCAATCTTTTGCCGTCGTTAATCATTCAAAAGGAAACAATTAAATAAATTAGATCAGAAATATGAAACACATCAAACACGTCGTTTGTCTCGCCGCCGGAATCATGCTTTTAACCGCAGCAAACGCCCCCGCGAGCACCGTGGCCGCGACGGATGCAAAGGCGCAAACATCTTCCGGGACGGTGCAGGCCGCGCAATCAACCGCTGCTTTGGTGAGCATTGTCCAAAGCGTTTTGGGAAATGCCACCGGGGCTAATAAATTGACAACCGTGGCCGTTCCGGAACCCACCACGATGGTTTTGA
Source organism: Verrucomicrobiia bacterium (assembly GCA_035943555.1). Lineage (GTDB taxonomy): Bacteria > Verrucomicrobiota > Verrucomicrobiia > Limisphaerales > UBA11358 > UBA11358. The sequence continues at coordinate 3,442 of DASZCA010000450.1, read as the reverse complement.
CGGGTTTAGGTGGCGCGTCATTGCTGCTGTTCCGCCGTCAACGCAAGCAGAGCAAGTAAGCCCGCTTGTTCACATTTACCTGCGCCGTTACTGGCGCGGGTTTTTTTTGCGGCTTACGGCAAAACGTGGGGCGGATTCACCGTATTGCTGAGCGAACATGCTGGCACTTCGCCAACCGTGCTAATGTGATATGTTCCACCAGAAGGGCAGGAAGGAACTTTATAGTCCCGCGTCAGTTTGATGTATGGCGTCAGATCCGCGGGAAAATTAATGGCGTCACCATTGGTTTTATTGTGCTCCAGCGCAAATTGATTGGCGGCGGCATCAATTTGGCGGAGGTTATTGATGCAAGCATTGGCCGGCGTCGTCACCCGGGCATGCCGGTGAGACATGGGTTCAATGACAACGAAGTAAATACCGAACGCAACCAATCCCGTTATGATCGCCAAAAAAAGAGGATCCGGTCGAAATCCGCCCTGATGCCGGTGTTCATCCATATGCTTTGAATGAACACCACCACTCGAATTAAGTTTTCAAAGATCAACGCCGCCGCGCGCCGGGGGCAAAATGATAGCCGCCATGCACACGTCCGCCGCGCACTTTGCCGGGGAATCCAGTCGCCGCCGCGCCGGGCTTGGCTTCTTCGAACAACGCCGTGTAGCGGTACTCGAAATTCTCCAACTTCACGCGCGGGATTTTTTGGCTGATGAAGCGTTCGATGGAATACACGTGCGGTGCATCTTCCGCCACCATGATCGTGAACGCGTCGCCCGTGGCCGCCGCGCGACCGGTACGGCCGATACGGTGAATGTAATCTTCCGGATGCTGCGGCACATCGTAATTCACAACGTGACTCACATCCGCGATGTCCAATCCGCGCGCCGCGATGTCCGTGGCGACGAGCACTTCAAATTTGCCATCGCGAAATCCTTGCAAGGCCTGCTCGCGCTCGCGTTGGGTGCGATTGGAATGCAACACCGCCACGGCATGATTTGCGCGTTTGAGCGTGGTAGCCACGCGGTCGGCGCCGTGCTTGGTGCGGCAGAAAACGATCACGGAATCGTAATTCACGCGATTCAGCAATTCGAGCAACAGGTCCGTCTTTTGCGCATCGGAAACCGGATAGATGACGTGCTTCACCGATTCCGCCGGGGAGCGGCGCGCGCCGATCTCGATGGTTTCGGGATTATGCATCGCCCATTGGATGAGCGTTTCGATCTGCGGCGGAACCGTCGCGGAAAACAGGGCGCTGTGGCGTTTGCGCGGACACTTTTCCACCAGGCGGCGCACATCGGGAAGAAAACCCATGTCCAGCATGCGGTCGGCTTCATCGAGCACCAAAAATTCCACCTTGTCCAACTTCACCGTGCCCTGTTCCAGATGATCCAACAAACGTCCAGGCGTGGCGACCACGATATCCGCGCCGGCTTTCAATTCGTCATTCTGTTTGCCATAGCCAACACCGCCAAAGACCACGGTCACCTTCAGATCCGTATAGCGGGCGTAATCGCGGATGGCCGTCTCCACCTGCGCGGCCAGTTCGCGCGTCGGTTCGAGGATCAGCACGCGCGGGCCCACGGGATTATGGGTGCCGAGCTTCGAAAGAATGGGCAGCGCAAACGCCGCCGTCTTGCCCGTGCCCGTCTGCGCGCTGCCGATGACATCGCGGCCCGTCAACACCAACGGGATGGCGCGGAGCTGGATCGGCGTCGGGTCGCTATAACCCATCGCCTTCACACCTTCGAGAATCTTGTCTGAAAGGCCGAGTGCGGAAAAACTCATATTTTTAGTCTAACAGATGAAAAGCCGTGCGAAAGCTAATTGAATTGGGGCAAATTCTCATTTTCCGGCGCCCGCCCGTTAAAATTTGAGTTTGCCTTGCCCCTGATCGGTTGTAGGTTTTGGTCATGCGTGCCACCGCCATCCAGGATGAAATCCTAAACCTGCCGGCCGCCGAGCGGGTGCGTTTGATTGACGTGTTGTGGAAATCTATTTCTGTACCGGAACAACAGGTGCGGGAAGCTGCCTGGGCGGCGGAGTCTGAACGGCGCATTGATGCATACGAAGCTGGAAAACTCCCTGCTCGTGACGCCAAGGATGTGTTCGCCGACCTCAAAAAAAACCTTGGTAAATGAAGGTCCGCTTTTCCTCGGCGGCGGAGTCCGAATTGAAGGAGGCGATGGAATACTACGAATCGCAAGCCGGGCTCGGCCTGGACTTTGTGACGGAAGTCGAAGCCACGGTTTTGCTCATTGAATCCTTTCCCCAAGCCTGGACCTCCCTGTCGCCACGGACACGCCGGTGTCGCACCCACCGTTTTCCCTATGGCCTTTTCTATCAAATACGGCCCGATGAAATTCTGGTTGTTTCGGTGATGGATTTGCGGCGTGATCCCAAAGGCTGGGAAAACCATCTGTAAAAAAATACCCGGCGTCATCATTAGGTGATGCGCCGGGTTGAATTTCATAATATTTTTTAAGCCGCCGGGGTGGCTTCCGTTGCCGGCGGAACTTCCGACGTTGGCTTCGATTCGGGCGCGGCTTCTTCCACTACCACCGGTTCGGTCGCCGTGATGGCCGCATCCGGCGCGATCGCCGTTTCCGCTGCGGTTTCAACCGGGGCGGTCGCAGCACCGGCGGTGGCCGGGGCGGCGGGCGCTTTCTTTTCCACCTTCACCGGCTTCGGGGCCGGTTTCTTGGCGGTTTCCATGCGGCCATCCGCGAATTCCAACACGGCACCCTGATGGATGAGCCAGTGCAGATCCACCATCACGGCAGTCTGTTCCGGCGTCGGTTCGGGCGCAGCCGGTTTGGCCGGGGCAGGGGCAGCAGTCGGAGTCGCGCCGGGAGCAGTTTCGCCTGCGACGACCACCGGAGCCGCCGGGGTCGGAACCACCGGGATGATCGTCTGCTTCGGCGTCGGCGCCAGGGCTTCGATCAATTTCTTCCGCGTACACTTGGCGTTCGCATTGATGTATTCGACGATGCGCTTGATGCCGCCGGACACCGGGTTGCTCTCGATATCGAGGAACTGCGGACGCGCCACACTGACATGCGTGACCGTCTTGTTGACCTTGAAAAATTGCAGGCCATGATGCGTGAACTGCTGGCTCAGCTTCGTCGCGACCGGCAGCGGGAAACGCTTTTGATGTTCCCATTCCTGGCGGATGAGGCGTTGCAACCCGCTGCTGCGCAAACTGCGGCTCGGCAGGCCGGCGACCGTATACGTCTCCACCGGCTTGATGATGCTGTCCTTGTGCGTCGTGCGGAAATGCTTCTCCACTTCCTCCATCGAGGCCAAGCGGAGCGGTTCGGGCACGTTGAGACAGACATATTCCGTCTTAAAGCTCTGTTCTTCGATCCATTTTTTCACCACGGCCTCGTCCTTGACGATCTTGACGCGGGCTTTGAACATGTCGAACGGCATGCGCGCGAACTTCTCC
>DASZCA010000449.1:0-2184 GCA_035943555.1 Verrucomicrobiia bacterium | reverse complement strand
GGATGCCGCCACACGCAGTTCAATCAGTTATCAGCCGATCACGGATAAACCAGGCGGTAGAAGACCGCTCCTTTGGTCGGATCCACCGTGGCTGTCACCGAGTTGGTGCCCGTCGCGCCGGTCACATCCGTCCAATTTGAGCTCAAACCGACGCTCCGGCTGTTGGTCTGCACCTGCAAACGCCAGCCGGTGTGGTCCGTCGGCCATGTGAGCGTCAACGTGTTGCCACTGATGCTGGTCACGATGTTTGTCGGCGCGGTGTTGACGCTCGAAATCACCGTCAATTGTGCCGTGGCTGGATTCCAGCTCAGGCTCATGCCCCCGGCCAGCACCGGCAGGTTCGTCTGGGCAAAACTGCCGCTGAATCCGCCGGCGGCCTTGAATACCGTGAACGTATCGCCCGCGTGCAACGCGTCACCCACATTCGCCACCGTCAAGGTGCCGCCATAGGTCAGCACGTTTGAGGAGGACAAAGTGTCGCAGTTCGGGCTGTTCGTGCGGTTCAATTTCAACGACACCGTGCCGCCCAGCGTGACCGCGTTCGTCACGACCAGCTTGCCGATCGTCGGCGTGGCATCACCCGGCGCCACCGTGCCGGAACTGCCCACATTAAGCTGGCCGAAGATGGTGCCGCTGCCTTGGAGCACCTGCGTGGCGCTGCCGCCCACCGTGAAGGTCGCATCGCTGCGCAAAGAGACATCCAGCAAAGACCCGGTGCTCAGCGTGATCGGCGTGCTGTTATTGATCGAGCCATCCGAGCTGCCGTCACCCAGGACCAGCGCACCGGAACTCACCGTGGTGGAACCGGTATAGGTGTTTGCACCGCTCAAGGTCAGCCTGCCGGTGCCGACTTTCACGATCGCCGACTTGGGATTATTGGCGGTGGTGCCGTTGGCAATGATCCCGGAGAAATCCGAGCTGACATTGTTGCCACCGATGGTGTAGGTGGAGGTGATCGGCGTATCAGCGGAGCCGCCGCGAACGAAGGTGCTCGGACCGCCGGCCAGCGCACCGAGGAAGAAACTGCCGCCGTTGCGATTATTCAATACGCCCGAACCGCTGCCCAGATTGAACGTCGCGTTGGAGGCATTCAAGGTCGTCCCGCTGCTCGGTAAAAGACGGAGATCGGGCAGCGTGTTCAGCAGGAACGTACCGGCGAAAGACGTGGTATCCGCCGCCTGCAACGTCAGGATGTTGCCGGAATTGCCGTTAAGGTTGATCGTCCCGCTACCGGCGAAGTTACCCGCCGTGTCGTTGCCGTTGACCGCGAGAATGCCATTGACCCCGATGACATTCAGCGTATCCGCCAGCGTCTGGGAATTTCCCGCGATCTGGAAGGTAGCGGCATTGACCGTGCCGTCCACTGTCAGCGTGTTCGTACCGATCGTCGCGCCCGGGTCGCCACGAAGCGTGCCGCCGGAAACAATCGTGCCGCCGAGATAAGTATTCGCGTTATTCAGCGTGATCTGGCCGTTGCCGGTCTTCGTCAACGAACCGTTTCCGGTCAGGACACCCGACAACGTCAGGGTTGTCCCTCCGACCACGTTCAATGTGCCGCCGTTGTTCCCCATGGTCGCACTGCGGTCAATCGTCACGTTCCCGCCGATATACGCCAGCGTTCCCCCGTTGATCACGAGGTTCGTGGCGGCGGAGGTGGCCGCGCCGATGGAACTGGCAACGCCGCCTGAGGCCAGGGTCTGCGCGGTCAAGGTGCCGCCGTTGATGGTCGTCACGCCCGTGTAATCGTTATTGCCATAGATCGTCAGGTTGCCGGTGTTGGTCTTGGTCAACCCGGTGCTGCCGCTGATGTCGCCGCCGGTGTTGTTAAACGTGTAATCGTGCGTGGCATTCACCAGGATCACGGATGCCGCCGGCACCAGTACGCCGGATGGATTCACATTGAAACTGACTGCCGTGTCATCAAACGTGTTCGTGTCGCCCGTGTAGAACTTGTCCAGGCTCGCACCGTTCTGCCAGGTGCTGCTGATGCCCGTGTCCCACTGGTCCGATACGCCGTCTCCGCGCCAGAAGAGGTTCGCCACCGGCCGCACGCTCGAGACGATCAGGTCGATCTCTCCCGGCGGATTCGTCAGCGTGCCCGCCGCGCACGTCAGGTTGGCCAGGCTGCCGTTGAAAGCTCCCGTGTATTTGATCAGCTTGTACGTGCCGATCCCCAACGAACCT
>DASZCA010000448.1:0-11180 GCA_035943555.1 Verrucomicrobiia bacterium | reverse complement strand
CCAATACTATCACTCTCGGCGGCACGCTGGTGGTGACGAATATCGGATCGACCTTGCAGGCGGGTGATACGTTTGTGCTGTTCAGCACACCGTTGACGGGAAGTTTTAGCGGCAATGTGGTTCTGCCGGCCTATTACACTTGGAACACCGCCAACTTGGAAGTGAACGGCACCATCTCGGTGATCTCGGTCACGCCGCCGCCGAAAATCACCGGTGTCGATTTCAGCGGGCTGGCGGGCGGCACCCTGGTTTTCAATGCGACCGGCGGTTTGGTCAACGAACCCTTTGCCATCTTGAGCAGCACGAATCTGACGCTGCCGCTGAATCAATGGACCACGGTCACCACGGGCAATTTTGATGGCAGCGGCAATCTGAGCAACTTCAATGTCACAGTGGATCCGACGCAAGCGCAAACCTTCTACCGGTTACAGGCGCAATAAGCAGTTTGAGAACGTCCCGCCGCAGGGCGGGACGCTTTTATAAAATCTCCAGCTTATGAATCAAAAAAGAAAAGCCGGTTTCACCCTAATAGAACTGCTGGTGGTCATCGCCATCATCGCTATTTTGGCGGCAATGCTGTTGCCGGCGCTGTCCAAGGCGAAAGCCAAGGCGTTGCAGACCGGTTGCCTGAATAATCTCAAACAGTTGCAACTGGGCTGGGTGATGTATTGCGACGACAACACCGACCATCTGCCGGCCAATTTGAAAAAACCGTCGGCCACCACCGCCAACTGGGTGAACGGAGACATGTCTGACGCCGGTGACGCCACCAACACCGCTTTGATTCAGGCCGGCCAGATTTTCTCTTACATCAAAAACGTGGGCGTCTACCATTGTCCGGCCGATGTCATTGCCTACAACGGCATCACTACCCGCGTCCGCACATATTCGATGAATTGTTACATGAATTCCGAAGATATCGCCAGCACCCATGCGGGCCTGCCATCCGGAATTTATACCGTGAATAAAAAGACCAGCGATATCCGCCGGCCGGCACCGGCGTCAGCCATGGTTTTCGTGGAAGAAGCGCAATTCTCGATCGATGACGGGGATTTTGGTTTTTCGCCCAGCGGCCTGCCCGGAAATGGGCCGGTCAACACGTGGTACAACGTACCGGCCATGGTGCATCGCGGTTCAAACTTTGCTTTCGCGGACAACCATGTGGAATTTCGGCGCTGGCGCGACGGCTCGACTTTAAATATTCCGAACATCACCTATACCGATCCCGGCCCCGACTATTCCGACTTGCGCTGGGTGCAGGACATCACGGCGACGAGATGATTTTTACCACCAGAGCATGAGAAAAAAACCGGCCGGATTCACCTTGATCGAATTGTTGGTGGTCATCGCCATCATCGCCATTCTGGCGGCGATGCTGCTACCGGCGCTGGCCTCGGCCAAGGGCAAAGCCATCCGCGCGCAATGCATCTCCAACCTGCACCAGATCAGCATCGGTTGCGCGATCTATGCGACGGACTCCAACGATTACTTTCCTGTCTGGGCAGACCACCTTTCCAATCCCGGCGGTCATCCGGTGAATGAAATCCACAGCCAGGGCTATGCTTACTGGCTGGTGGGGCCGAAAGGAGCGCCGACCGGCGTGACCATTCCGCCCAATGCGGACAGGGGGGTGTATGATTTTCAGAATCTCGGACTGCTCTATGCCGCGAATCTGATGGGCAATGGAAAAGCGCTGTACGATCCCGCTTTCACTGCACCCACCGCCCCCGCCATGCCGGCCATCGCCACATATTCCAACCCCGCGTTGCTCGCGCCGGATTCCGGCGGACAGGTTTATTCCAGCTATCTGTTTAATCCGCGCGTGGTCAATGCCGCCGGATATCAAGCCGGTAATTCCAAGGACCCGGCCACCTTGCGCCTGATGCCGAAGCAGAGCGCCGCGAGACACAAACTGTTCACGATGGACTATGTGCAGACGCCGGATCTGGGCGTGCCGACGGCGTTCAACGCGGGGACCTTCGCCCATTTTCCGAGCAAAGGTTTTTCTGTGCTGTTTGCCGATGGCGCCGCAAAATTCATCACCAGCAAGGCCGCGCTGGCGATCGTGCTCTCGGGAACATTCACCACCGTGCAGCAAACGCAATCGGTGGTCGATTACGACAACCTGTTCGACGCCCTTGAAAACAGTGAATAGCCAAGGCGGCGCGCCTGCCCAGCAGCAGCCTGGCGACAACGAACTTCATTGACACCGGACGCCATCTGGCATTTTTATCTTCCCTTGCGAACACCGGCAACTGAACAGGCACCTCACTTTTGAAGACATTATTCTCCACCGGCCTCGCGTGCTTACTCACCGCACTCACCGCCTGGGCGCAAACGGCGGCGACGGATTCCCGGCCAGAACTCATCTACCGGCCGCATGGCAATTTTGCGGACCAGATCGCGCGGCCATTGCGTTACTGGCCGGTCGCGGGGGATTTTGTCATCACGAACGGGGCGGAATTTTTTAACCGCCCGCTGTACTGCGTGAATTCGGCGTGCCGCGTCGATGGCGGCGACAAGCCGGAGTTCTCGCTCTATCTGCCCGGGCGCGGCGGCAACCTGCGACTCGGCATCAAGACGGCTGCCGGTGTCAAATGGCTGAACGATGCGGAGAAGATCGTCGCACGTTACCGCCCGGGCGAGATGATCTACGACATCAAGGATCCGTTGCTGATGGAGATGCGCGAACTGCACGTGACGGTTGTGCCCTTGAGCGATGCCAAGGGATTTATCGTGCGGGCAGAGATGAATTCGGCGTGGATGCCCATCGAACTGGTTTGGGCGTTCGGCGGCGCGAACGGCATGCGCGGCTCGCGCGGAGGGGATATCGGCTGCGAACGCGAGCCGGTGAGCCGCTTTTTTCAACTGCGGGCGGACCAGTGCGCGGGTGACGAGTTCACCGTCGCCACTAACACGTTTGTATTGCATAGCAAAACGGCAACGATCCGGGGCGTGGCTTCGGCGGGGGCGAGCGCGGTCGTGGCGGATGCAAGGGAGTGGAAGAATGCGGGCAAGCTGCTCGCCTCGGCGGGGGCCACGAATGATCTGAGGATGATTGCCGGACAGATTTCTTTGCCGCAAGAGCAACCCGTGTATCTGGCCTTGCAGGTGATGGAGGAGGATTCAAAAGAGATCACCGCCGAGGAATTGCCCAAAGTTTTTGCAGCGGCGGAAGAACGTCGCCGGGCCATTGCCGAGCGTGTGGCGGTGGAGACGCCGGATCCGTTCATCAACGCGGCGGCGGGGGCGCTGAACATCGCGGCGGACGCGGTATGGGACGAGTCGCAGCAATCTTACATGCACGGCGCGGTCGCGTGGCGGACGCGGTTGCTGGGCTGGCGCGGGCCTTACGTTGGCGATGCGCTGGGCTGGCATGAACGCACGGCGGCGCATTTTGCCGGTTTTGCGAAGCAACAGAACACCGGCCCGATTCCAGAGACGATTCCACCGGCGGATGAACAATTCAATCTCGCGCGCAACGAGGCGGCCATCCATTCGAATGGAAATTTTTCCAAGAATCATTACGACATGAACCTGGTGGCGGTGGATGCATTCTTCCGCCACCTGCTCTGGACGGGCGATCTCGACTATGCGCGGGAAATGTGGCCGGCCATTGAGCGGCATCTCGCTTGGGAACGGCGGCTGTTCCGGCGCGAGTTCGGCCCGGACAAGCTGCCGCTCTATGAGGCGTATGCGGCGATCTGGGCCAGCGATGATCTAAATTACAATGGCGGCGGCACTGCGCACGCTTCCGCTTACAATTACTGGCACAATAAAATGGCGGCGCGGGTGGCAAAACTCTTGGGCAAGGATGCGACGCCGTATGAGCAGGAGGCGGATCTCATCTGGCGCGGGATGCATAAATACTTGTGGCTCGCTGATGAAGGTTCGTTCGCGGAGTACAAGGATTATCTCGGTTTGCAACTCACGCACCCGGCGGCGGGGCTATGGACGTTTTATCACACGCTAGATTCCGAGGCGGCGACGCCGGCCGAGGCGGCGCAGATGGCGCAGTGGATGGATACGAATATCGCGCACATCCCCATCACCGGCGCGGGCGTGCCGGACGAAAAACTGTTCACGCTACCGGAGACGAGCTGGATGCCGTATCTCTGGTCGGTCAACAACGTGGTGATGGCTGAAGCGGCGCATGCCTCGCTCGGATTTTGGCTGGCGAACCGGCCGGAGACGGCGTTCCAACTGTTTAAGGGCGAGTTGATGGATTCGATGTACCTTGGCCTGTGCCCGGGCAATTTTGGTTGCATGACCGGCTTTGACATGGCGCGGGGCGAGGCGCAACGCGATTTTGCCGACGCCTGCGGGGCCAATTCACGCGCGCTCGTCGAAGGACTTTTTGGCATCAAACCGGATGCGCTTGCGGGTGAATTGAAGATTGTTCCCGGGTTTCCGTCTGCATGGGATCACGCGAAACTTAATCATCCGAACTGTCTTTTCTCATTTCACCGGGATGGTTTGACTGAAACCTATGAGATCAATGCATCTTTTTCCCGGCTGCCGAAATTGGACCTGCAGATCTGCGCGCTGCGGACCGGGGCGGAAGTCACCGTCAACGGCCACCCCACGCAATGGAATTGGGTCGAAGATTTATTTGGCGGGCGGCGGATCGAAATAAAAAGCCCGGTGGCGATGAGCTTTGAAATTGTTGTGAAATGGAAGGGCGAAATTCCGCCCGCAAAGTCCTGGCCGGAAACCGCGCACGCCGCGCCGGAAAAAATTTCAGTGTTCGACTGGAATGCAAAAATCTCCGGCAACGGAAAACTTGAAACCATCAATCTCGCACCTTTCTTCAACGACAAGGTGACCCAGATTTTCCGCAATGAATATCGCTCGCCGCGCTCGCCATTTGCTTCGCTGGCTCTGCCGAAGCAGGGCTTGGGCGGGTGGTGCGAGCCGAATGCAAGTTTTGACGTGGATGATTCCGGTTTGCGAGCGGCGGCGGCGAACGGCAGCGGAAAAATTGTCCTGCCGGATGGCGTACCGTTGCAGACACCGGGGGAAGCTGGCGCTAAAAACATCATCTTCACCTCGCAGTGGGACAACTATCCGCGCGAAGTCTCCGTGCCGCTGAGCGGGAACTCTTCGCACGCGTACCTGCTGATGGCGGGTTCGACCGGGCCGATGCAGAGCCGGATTGATAACGGCGAGATCGTGGTGACATACACGGATGGAACGCATTCGCGACTGGCGCTGGACAATCCAGGGAACTGGTGGCCGATTGATCAGGATTATTTTATCGATGACTATGCGTTTGCCCGCGAAGGATCGCTGCCACCGCGCGTAGATTTGCAGACCGGTCGCGTGCGGATACTGGACATGGAAACGTTCAAGGGCAAAGGCGGGAAAGTTCCGGGTGGCGCGGGAACGGTTTTGGAATTGCCGCTCGACCCGGCGAAGGAATTGAAGTCACTGACAGTTCGCGCACTGGCGAACGAGGTGGTGATCGGGCTGATGAGCGTGACGTTACAGCGGTAAGGGGGAAACCTTATAGCCAGCAGCGCGTGGCATTTATAGAATGCCTGGGTTGGCAATAGCGGCGCGCGCGGAGCGACGCGCCCTACCTACGCCTGGCAATTTAACAGTTACCGAAGAACAGCGGTTTTAGGCGGAAACCGTTTCAGATTTCTCGTCCTTGAGGCCGAGTTCCTTCATGGTCTTTTCAAAGCATTGAGGGCAGATGCCATGGCTGAACCGGGCTTCGGAATGCTTGGACACAAAACATTCCACCTGATCCCAGAAGCCGCGGTCATCCCGGATCTTTTTGCAGTAGCCGCAAATGGGGATGAGGCCGCGCAAGGTCTTGTTGGCCTCGAGCGCCTCGGTCAATTTGCGGTTGGTATCAATCAACTCGCCATTCTTGCGGACGATGTTCTCGAAGGTCGCCAGGAGGAGGTCGAGGACCTGGCCGCGCCCGGCATTGATCGTGTACTTCTGCCCGCCGTATGTGATCTCCGTGCCGTGCTTGTTGGTGCGGTATTGGGTGCTGTTCACATCCAAAATGGCGTTCACACGTTCCAACATCTTCGCGCCGTCGTAAGGTTTGATGCAGTAAAAATCGGCACCGGATTCCAGGCCTTTGAAAATATCCGTGGGCTCGGACAGCGCGGTCAGCAGCATGAACGGCACCGAACGAAATTTTTCCGAAGCCTTTGCACGCTGGCACAAGGTGTAACCGTCCACGTTGGGCATCATGACATCGCTGATGATGAGGTCGGGAAGCCGGGATTCAAGCTGCTCCAACGCCTGCTGCCCATCGGCAGTGAGGGTGACATCATAGCCGCCTTTTTCGAGGATGCGCCGCAGAAAGACGGCCTGGGTGAGGCTGTCTTCCACGATCAAGACCGAGGGCTTGGCGCCGGGCTGTGAGCTATCATTCATGATACAGGCTTCTGCTATGAAGATTTCGACGGAAACAGAGGGAGACTTTAGGGGAAATCGGCCAGCATATTCTTGCCCACAGAGGCGCAGAAGCACAGAGCGGCCGAAAAGCAGCAGGAAACTACGGTTGCTAATACTGTGTAGACGTGCTGCAGCTGGCCCCGCTGAGAGCGGGACACAACCCCCGCCCGTTAAAGGCAGTGCGCCGACGGTCAGGCGGCCAGCAATTGCCGGCAGGCTTTGTCCAGCTTGGCCAGGTTCGCCTTGGATTTGGCCTCGATATAGCAGCGGATGAGCGGTTCGGTGCCGCTGGCGCGGAAGGCGACCCATTCGTTGTTTGGGAGGAGAAATTTGTAGCCGTCGGTAGTGATGAATTTTTCCACCTTGAAGGCGCCGATGTTTTGCAGGCCGCCGGCAAGCTTGGCGAGCAACGCTTCCTTCTTTTCGGGCGCGAAAGAGATGTTGATGCGGTCGCTGTAAAATTCGCCGATCTGTTTCGCGAGTTCCTTGAGGATCTGGCCGAGCGATTTCTTTTCGGTCGCGACAAGTTCCGCCATGAGCAAGCAGGCGAGAATGCCGTCTTTCTCCGGGACGTGGCCCTTCACGCTCAGGCCGCCAGATTCCTCGCCGCCGACGATGATCGGTTCGCTTTCCATGAGGGCGCCGATGTATTTGAAACCAACGGGAGTCTCATAGACTTTCACGCCAAGCAATTTGGCGACGGCATCCACCTGATGGCTCGTCGGCACGGTGCGCACGACGGCGCCGGTCCAGCCGCGGTTTTTTTTGAGATGATACAGTGCGAGCGCGAGAATCTGGTTGGGCGTGAGCCAAGTGCCGTCCTTGTCCACGATGCCGAAACGGTCGGCATCGCCATCTACGCCAAGACCCATCTGGGCCTTGCCGCTGCGGACTAATTTGCTGACGCCAGCCATGCCTTCGGCGTTCGGTTCGGGATGATGACCGCCGAAGAGCGGATTGTTCTCGTCATGAAAACGCGTGATACGGGCGTCGCATTTTTCCAGCAGAGTGTCGAGATAACCACGGCCGGTGCCGTACATCAATTCGACGGCGAGTTTCATCTTCGCCTTTTTGATGACGTCAAACTTGATGAATTTTTTCAGGGCCTTGAAGTAGTCCGGCTTGGGATCGATCTCTTTGCACTTGAAAGTGCCGAACTGCACGGCGTTGAAGACCCAATGTTCCGACTGCAAGGTGGCGATGTTTTTCTCGATCTGGGTCGTGACATCGGGCGTGGCGGGCGCGCCGTTCCAGGTGGAAAATTTCAGGCCCTGATATTCCGCCGGGTTGTGGCTGGCGGTCATGTTGATGCCGCCGATCGCCTTGCGATGGCGGATGGTGTGGGCGATGACGGGCGTGGGCGTGCAACCTTCGCACAACCAGGAAGTGATGCCGTTGGCGGCGAGCACCTCGGCGGCGGCGAGCGAAAATTCGCGGCCGAGAAAACGTGCGTCGTGGCCGAGGATGATGACCGGCTTGCGACCGTGGACGGGCGAGGCGGGATTCTTCAGCTCCGCGTTGAGATAATCCGCGATGCCTTGCGTGGCGAGGCGGACGTTATCAAAGGTGAAATCGCGCGCGATGATCTCGCGCCAACCGGAGGTGCCGAATTTGATGGTGGCCATGGAAATATGATCAGGGGGTTAAAACGTCACATCGTCACAACGAGTTTTTTGATTTCTCATTGTAGTGGTGTTATTGAAAAAAACCCACTGCTTGTTAGACTTTGTGACGTGAAACACACCGTCACGATAGACGAAACCCAAGCCTATGCAACCCGATTTGCGACCTGCCCCGAAGTCAAAACCGCCTGATTTATGAAACCCAAGCCAGACCAAAAACAATGCTTCTCTTTCATTCGTTGGTCATCCGCCAAGCAAGCCGATGGCAACAGTGAAGAACGCCAGCTAGAAATAGCCCCTCGCGTAGTGGTTTATGTTTGCCCCGTCACCCGCAAGGGCTGGCGGGGTTTTAATTTAGCTTGGCAATTTTACCCGTAGGTTTCATCCACAAAATACATCGTCACCTTGCTTTCTGAATCCGTGATAATGTGTTTAATATTTAAATGGTCTTTCACCCAAAGAACTTTTGCTTTTTGCCCATGCTCGTAATCGTAAAGAAGTGGCTCCAATGTATCCATGCCGATTGTTAAAGTTGTATTAGGCCCAATCGTTATGCCTCTGTTGCTATTGCCGAGATACCTACCGCGAGAACTACCGTCTTGATAGTTAACCCCGATTTGCATTAAAGTATTAGCTAATTGACCGTTGTTTTTAACAAAAACCGTTAACACCGTGGAGGTTTGTTCTTTTCCTTGGACGCGTTGCTTTAAAGTAATTTGGCAGTCTGTCTTTATCTCACTATTGCTAATAGCTTTTTTTAAAATTCGCATTGCACCGTGCGCAAGTTGCACTTTGACGTTTACGCCCGATTTAAAGCGAATCCTATAAATGCACCAACCAGCAACATATCCAACCATTATTACAAGAAGGAGAATCCACAATTTCAATTGAATAGGTGACTCCAAGAAGTTTAAAAAAGTTTTTGAACCTCCTGCCAAGGTTGCCCAATGACTCCAAATGAAGCCAAGCACTGCTAAAATGCTTGCTGCCAACACGGTAGCAATCACGTTTTGTGTTATGCGCCGCCGCGTCTCACTTTGCTGATTATCAATGCGTTCAAATATTCCAAATGGAGTCCACCAAGCATACGAAAATCCCACCTTTGTGGCTTTTGGCGTTACGGTTGAGTCGTTGTCATCCATAATTATTTTGCGGCAAAATACGGTTGCAACACTTTTGAGGCCAGAATCAAAAGAAATCCAATCCCTAAGAATACGTTGCGGCATAAATTGAGCCTGTCTGCTTTTTTCAAGAATCTCATTGCATCGTCTCGAAATGCATTTATTTCCGATTTATTCGCGTTAAGGATTTCATTCAATTCGGCACGGGACTTGTTAGGAAGTTTTGGACTGCTGAAAATCTGGATTGAGGTGTTTTCCAAGCATTTCATTATGTCCATATTTTCTTCCATACGTGCCAGCACTTCTCTATTCAGGGTTGTGATGTGCTTTGAAAGATGAATTGTCCATAACCCAATGCAAAAACATAAGGTCAACACAAGTAACGCGAGGGGCATTAAAAAATAATACCATGAATCAAAAATGTGCGGAGAATAGGCTTGGCCGATATAGGCGAACAACGCGCCAGCCACACTGCAAATGTAGTAATCAAATTTTTCAGTTGCGGCATGCTCTTTTGAAAAAAGCTCAAAACTTTTTAAGTCCATAAACTTAATTTGCTCCCGCATCATCGCCAAGAGGTCTAATCATCAAAACGTCAGTGTGCAAGCCGCCTAGCTTCCGTAGAAACGCAACAAACATTACCAACGTTCACCAATCTGTCAAACATCCGATATTCACGAAATTATTTTCTCGGTTGAACAGCCTGTGTCCATCCCCCTCTGTCAAAGTGTCCGCATGAATGCCGCCCGATATTTCATGCGCCGTGAGAATTACCAGCCCGCCAAGGCCCATCCAGACAGCCCGTTTCTTTTGTTTGAGGTTTCATGCCTCAAATGCAAATCGCATCGCCTAAGGGTCATTGCCGAGCATGACAGCGAGAGCGGGGAAATGGGCGTTTACCTGTTTTGCTCGTCTTGCCGCCAGTTAAGTGGCGGGATATTCGGGCGTTGCGATTTAAAGGGACGCCCGTTTAAATGTTGGCATGAGACAAAACCCATTTGTTGCCATCGTTCAAATCGTCTGCAATTCCTTCGTGGAGTTGGCAAGAATCT
This sequence comes from Verrucomicrobiia bacterium, assembly GCA_035943555.1. Taxonomy (GTDB): domain Bacteria; phylum Verrucomicrobiota; class Verrucomicrobiia; order Limisphaerales; family UBA11358; genus UBA11358. Next base: position 965 of record DASZCA010000448.1, on the reverse strand, counting down.
ATTACGCCGAACACAACCCCCGCGTTGTCCTCGCCTATAAGTCATCCAAGAGAAAGTTTCTTTTGGCAGGGAGTCTAAAGGAATGATGGAGCGTTTTATTCAAATGCCCTTGTTGTAGTATTTTTCCAATGTTTCCTTGGCGTCTTTGACGTAATGCTTGTTACCAAGTGTGTCCTCAAAATATAAATCTACCGTCAAAAATTCCGAATCGGCGGGGGCCAAAGTTCCCTTTAAATCCTCGTCATGCAAAATAATTCGTTGTTGGTCTTCAAGTTTCACGTCTATAAAGTCTTCACCTAAACCTTGGCTACGTTGCCCGCCGTTTGATGCAATCGCGACAATTTCCGTTAATATAATTGGGCGTGTTCCGTTGTTAATCGCCTCAATCATCATTGAGCCGCCAAAATAGGCAATGCTCCGTGTTACCAATTCTTTATTTAATTGAGTTTTGAGTTTATTAATTTCCCCTTCAAGTTCTTTCAATTTTTTATCCTTGGAAAAAATCCAATGAAAAAGCCACGCAAAGTCTAAAAGTGTTGCGGCGAATACCAATGCGGATACAAGTTTTACCTTAAAGGACGCCTGCAAAAATCCCCATGCCCATACAAAAATATGGCCAATCGTCCCGACATTTGCCCAAATTAAGCCAGCAATTGCGCCGATTGTTACAGTGGTTAAAGTCGTAAAAACTTTTTTGGGCGTTTCCTCCTCGTGTGATTCTATCCAGTCAAACAACCGATATATTGAAAACCAACGGCGTTTTGGTCTTGGCGGTTTTGAGTTGTCGGCGTTCATCCGTGGATAATCCCCGTGCCGTGCCATCGTGTCAAATCCCACTCGCCAAGACTCGCCAGATGCCCTAAGACGCCTCCTGATTGCTGGCGTGACCGAACGGGGCGAGCTACGAAATTATTTTTGAGTGAATCCCCGAAAAATGAAAAACCCCCAATAAAACGTGGTTTTAT
>DASZCA010000447.1:0-2348 GCA_035943555.1 Verrucomicrobiia bacterium | reverse complement strand
GCAACGTTCCGGTAAGCATCCATTGTTTGCGGGCCTGGGGGCGGATGCTGGAGTTGCTGCAACAAAACGCGCGACCAGAATGTGGTTTTGTGCTGCACAGTTTTGGCGGGCCGAGGGAGATGATCCCGGCGTTTACGAAGCTTGGCGCGTATTTCAGTTTTCCCGGGTATTTTTTGCAGGAACGCAAATTGAAGCAGCGGGAAACGTTCAAGCATGTGCCGCCGGATCGTTTATTGGCAGAAACGGATGCGCCGGACCAGCATCTACCGACAGAAAAAGTTTTGCATCCGCTGATCGGGAGTGATGGCAAGACGTTGAATCACCCGGCGAATTTGCCGGCGGTTTATGCGGGACTGGCGGAGTTTTTTGGGGAAAAGGTGGAGTCGCTGGCGGGACGGATGGAAGAAAATTTTAAGCGGGTGTTTGGTGGCCTGTAAATCAGGCTTCGGCAATTTTCTGTACCGCTAGTCCGGCGGCGGCAAAACCGAAGGCGCCAGTGACGAAGGTGGCAGAACCGAGGCCGCCGTTGCAGTTGAGGCGCGCGCCTTCATCGGCTTCATTGCGGATTTCACACACAGAGCCGTCTGGTTGAGGAAACTTGGTTTTCTCAACGGAATACACGCAGGGGACGTTCATTATGTGATGCTCGGCGGGGAAATGATGTTCTTTGCGTAAGCGGCGGCGCACTTCGGAGAGCAGTTTATCATGGCTGGCCTTGGAGAGGTCACCAAGGCGCACGGAGGTCAGCTCGCGGCGTCCGCCGGCACCGCCGCAGGTGATGACGGGCAGCTTCTTTTCACGGCAAAGCACGAGCAGGAGAACCTTGTTGGGAACATTGTCGATTGCGTCGATAATGAAATCGTATTTGTGTGCGAGCAAATCAGAGGCGGTCTGTTCGTTGAAAAACTTCTGTTCGAGGAACAGGCGGCATTCGGGATTGATGGCGCGGATGCGTTCGGCCATGGCTTCGACCTTGGCGCGACCGACGGTGCCGGTGAGGGCGTGGAGCTGGCGGTTGATGTTGGTCACGCACACTTCGTCGAGGTCCACCAGTGTTAGCGCGCCGACACCGGAGCGGGCGACAGCTTCTGCCGCCCAAGTGCCGACGCCGCCGATGCCGATGATACAGACATGGGCAGCGCGGAGCTTTTGCAGGCCGGATTGGCCGTAAAGCCGGGCGATGCCGCCGAAACGTGTTTCAAAATCGCTCATGCGAATCAAAAATTTAACCATGAAAAACGGTAAAACAAAAGATGACATATGGGGCAAGACGAGCGACGCGCCCTACCATCGCCTAGCATAACTTGAAGTGCGGGCTGTTTGTGGGGTAGTGTTAAGCGGAATGAAAACGAATGCGGCACATCGTTATTCGGGGGAAGTGGTTTACATCTACGCGTTTGATGTGGCGTATGACACGGCACGTCAGCCGATCCAAACGTTGCTAGGGCAGCCGGTGGCGCAGTATGCGGTGGATGCGAGCAAACGCAGCCCACGCCAGTTGTTTTTCTACAAGCCGCAAATGGTCCGGTTGCCGCCGATGGAGCGTATCGGCCCGCTTGGTGCGGTGCGGGTGGAGCGGGTGGTGAAGCTGCTGCCGGTGGGCGCGGTTAGCATCACGGTGCGGGTGCCGTTCACGGTGCTGCAGGTCGAGGAGTTGGTGGCATTTCACGATCTGCAATTCAGCAACGGCTCGTTGCATGATGAAGTGTTGCGGCTGGCGCAGGAGATTGTGGCTGAATTAAAGCCGGGGTTGGTGCGGCCGCATCCGCAACTGGCTGAGGAAGAGGCCTACACCGTTTTCTGTTTTGCCTCGCCGGTGGTAAATGCGGAGGGCGAGGCGTTGAATGCGGAGCAATGGTTTCAAGCGCATCGCCGATCAGTCGCCGCGCTGCTAACGCAGGAGGAAGAGCCGGAACGTCTTTCCAAACAGGAGGCCGAAGAATCGACCGCACGTTACCTGAGCTATTATGAAGATGATTTATGTGTGGTGGACTGGGATGCGGCGCTGTTGATCGATTCGCCGCAGGATTTCGACGAGACGTTGTACATCATGGAGCTGGCGAATTTACAACTGGCCGAACTGGAGGCGTATGACCGGCTGCTAGATGAGGCGTTGCTACGTTCTTATCGGGACCTTGGCGAGCGGCCGTTGCGTTCGCGGCGGGATACGATGCGGGAGTTGCGGGAGATACGCATCGACCTGGCCCGTTTCAACGATGAAATTTCCAACATCACCAAATTTTTTGGCGACTGGCATCTGGCGCGCATCTACGAAAAGATCTCATCGCGGTTCCATCTGGCGGAGTGGCATCGCACTGTAGATGGGAAATTAAAGACGCTAGATGAAC
>DASZCA010000446.1:0-6402 GCA_035943555.1 Verrucomicrobiia bacterium | reverse complement strand
CGGTCAGCGGCATCGGGGGCCTGTGGGCGGCTGTGTTCGCAATTCGCAAAGACGCCAAATCTAGAAAAGAAGAGGCGAAAGCCCGGAAGATTTCAAATTTAGTCGCAATCACGGCCAATCATCGCGAACTGTGGAAAGAATACTCAAACCATCCCGAATACAAGCGCGTCCTTGATCCAAACGCTAACTTGGACGAACAACCCATTACGTCAGCAGAAGAAACATTCATGAGCATGTGGATTTCGCAGACGAGCAGTACATATGAAGCACTTAAAGACGATTTGCTGACAAAACTGGAAGGTTTCAAACGAGACGTTGGGCAATCATTTTCACTGCCAATTCCGAATGCAGTTTGGCAGAGAACCAAACTGCTGCAAAATCAAGATTTTGCAGCATTCATTGAATCTTCTTTAAAGTAGCTCGCTCGCGAGGCGACCGCTTCAATACCGCCATATTTATTCCGGCAGCTTGTCTTTGATTGGCACCTCGTCGGACGCCTTAATCATTTCCTCCAAAAGCTTCATGAATTCTTTGAGGCCTGTGGCAGGGATGATGATGGAATTGTGACGCCCGGCAATGTCCTCCGTGATGCGGAGCAGCCGGCCACGGGGGTTTTCCTTGAGTGCAAAGATGAAGTTTTTGCGCTCAATTTGCACCTGCCCGGATTTGAGCGAATCCTCGCGCACAGGCGGCTTGGGTTGCCAATCGGGATTGTAGTTCGGGTTGTAGTTTGGATTGGGCTGGGATGAATGATGCCAGCTATTGCCATTTCCCCGGCCATACGGTGAGGGACGTTCGTTTGAGATCATGCGTTTGCTCTCATGTCAGATTGTTCAACCATTCGGCGATTGAACAACCGAATCTGTCCGATTGCAACCTTTTTGGCGCAAGCATCCGGCCAGACCAGTTGCTTGCGCCGTGAGGCTACCAAGCCGTTGTGGCCTGCCTCACCGATTCATGCGGAAAGGGAAAGGCATCGGCATCAACTCCAAATGCTCGGGCCAAACTCGCCCATTGTTGGCTGTCTGGTTGGCTCGCGTTGGTTTCCCAAGAGAGAACCAAGACTTGTGCAATACCCATTTTCAACGCCACATGGCCGGACGTGAGATTTTTCTGCTCCCGTTGCGCCTTAATCCAATCGCCAAGCGTCTTTGCACTCTCCACCAACGGTTTAGGCTGTGGTTCAACCTTTGACTTTTGGGCGTATTTCACCAAAATCGAGCGGTGTGCAATACCCAACAGAGCTACTCTCCTCCAGGAGAGGGGGGGCGCATAGGACCGTTTCGTAAAGTTCGTAGCCGTTTGTTCCAAATCCAGCGGTGGGTAGATGGCGGAACACGGGGTGTATGTGGACGGCTGGCGTTGGGCTTGGTTGGGCTTCGTTGGACTATAAAAGTTTTTACGCACACAACTGACATATGAGCACGATCCGAAATGGGAAGATTGCGCGGTTGCCGGAGGCGATCCGGGAGCAGGTGAACCGACGGATGGCCGGTCATGAATCGAGCACGCCGTTGCTGGCCTGGTTGAATGCGATGCCGGAGGTTCGCGAGGTGATGGCGCGTGAATTCGGCGGCAGAGCCATCGACAAATATAATGTGCATGAGTGGCGGAAAGGCGGTTTTGCGGAGTGGCGACGGCAACAGGAGGCGAGGAAGATGATGGAACGGTTGTGCGCGGGCGGGCATGTGCTAGCGGAGATGGGGTCGGGCGCGGTGATGGACACGATGGCGGGGTATGTAGCGGCGCGTTATGTGATATCGGTGAAACAACTGGCGGGGCAGGGCGGCGATCAAGCGGGGGATTGGAACCGATTGCGTGATTGTTGCCAGGATTTGGTGGCGTTGCAGCGGAGAGAATATCTGGCCCAGCGGTTGGAATTGCAGCGGGAGAAGGTCCAGGCCGGACTGGTGGGCGCTATGCTCGCGTCTGAGGCTGGCGCTCCGATGCCCAGTGTTCCTGCCGGGGCAGTGCCCGGCGCTCCGGCCGCAGAATGAATGAAACCCAATGGAACGCTTTCTCCTTTTTTCAGGCATTCCTTTGTTGCACACTTCGTCCGTGGAGCAGGCGACCATTGCGATCTTGATCTTCGCGGCTGCGAGCTTCTTCTTCGCGCTGGCGGAGACGGCGCTGTTTTCCCTCACGAAATGGCAGGTCGGCCAGCTCGCCGAAAAGCATCCTCATCGCGGCAAAATCGTCGCGCAACTGCTGGCGCGCCCCGAAGATTTGCTGGCCACGCTGGTGCTCGGGAATACTTTTGCGAATGCGGCGATGCTGGCGGTGGCCTTACGGTTGTCATTCGATACGCACTGGGCGCTGGCGCTAATCGTGATCTTGCTGGCGGTGGTGGTGCTGCTGGGCTGTGAGGTTTTCCCCAAAACATTGGCGGTGCGCCGGCCGGATAGCTGGGCGTTGCGCGTGATCTGGCCGCTATTCGTTTTTGAAAAAATCTCCAAGCCGTTTTACAGCGTCGCGCAATGGCTGAACTCGGCCATCTTGAAAAAAGCGGCCAAGCAATCCGCCTCCACGGCCAAGCTCTCAGACGCAGAGTATCACGAACTGCTCGACATGGCGGCGGCGCAGGGGACTTTGGCCGAATCGGAAAAAGAAATCATTCTGCAGATCATCAACCTGGACCAGCGGGTGGCGCGGGATGTGATGCGTCCGCGCGCAAGCATGGCGTGCATTTCAGATGAAGCGACGGTCGAAGAGATGATCGCGTCCGCGAAACAAAACCAACACCGCCGCCTGCCGATCTACGACGAGACGCCGGACACCATCGTGGGCATCTTGAACACACGCGCGTTGCTGCTCAATCCACAGATTGATCTCGCGGACGCGATCGAATTTCCCTCGTTCGTGCCGGAGACCATGAATCTGCTGCTGCTATTCCGCGCCTTGCAGAAACAGCAGCGCGGCATCGCGATCGTGCTGGATGAATTCGGCGGCACGGCGGGGGTGGTGACGATGGAAGACATCCTCGGCGAACTGGTGGGCAAAATCCGTTCGCATACGCAGGCGGGCGGGTTCGTGATGGAAAAGCTGGCGCCCTACCGCTGGCGCGTGAACGGCACGATGCGGCTGGACGATTTTCGCCGGGAATATCCGAACCTGCCGGATGTGGAATCCGTGGAGACAATGGGCGGGTTGCTGACGCATCTGCTGGGCGTGGTGCCGGATGCGAAGGAGAATGCGACATTTGCCGGATTAAGGCTGACGGCGCAGATCACGGACGGGCGGCGGGTGAATGAGTTGCTGGTGCAGAAAATAAAATAATGGATACGTCTTATCCAACCTGGACCGCCCTGGCCCTGTGCCTCGCAGCCTCGTTTTTGCTGTCGGGCATGGAGGCGGGCGTGTTCGCGTTGAATCGGTTGCGCATCCGGCGGCTGGCGCGCACGCGCAAGGGTTCGGCGCGGATCTTGAACCAGTTTTTGGAAAAGCCGGAACGGTTTTTGTGGACCATTCTCGTCGGCAATACGCTCGTGAATTTCATCATCCTCGGCTGGTCGCTGGTGAAATTGCGGGAATGGTTCCTGGGCCAGAAGGTTTTGATCGTGGCGCTGTTTGCGGTCATCGTGTTTTTGTTTTACGCATTTTTCGATCTGTTGCCGAAGATGCTGTTTCGTGCGCATCCGAATTCGCTTTGCCTGCTGGCGGCGCGGCCGTTTCGCATCATCAACTTTCTGCTCAGCCCGATCGTGGTGATGGTGGAGGACGTGTCGCAGACGATCTTGAAATGGTCGGGCGGGCAAAAGTTCACCGGCCGGCTGTTCGGCAACCGCGAGGAGATGCGGGCGCTGATGCGCGAGTCCGGGCAGGCGCTGTCGGACGACGAACATGCGATGATCAACCGCATTCTCGACCTGCAAAATCTGTCGGTGGGGCAGGTGGCCTTGCCGATGGCATCGGTCCCGACGGTGGAGGTGCAGACGCCGTTGCGCGCGGCGCTGGATCTGGCGCGCGAACATTCCATCTCGCGGTTGCCGGTGTTGGAGATGCGCGAAGGCGAGCGGCGCGTGGCCGGTCTATTGGACATCCGCCCGCTGGTGTATCGCGAGGCGTTGGATGTGGAGAAACCGGTGGCGGATTACATGACGCCGGCGGTGTTCATCAACGAAGGCGTCCGTTTGGAAGTCGCGCTGCGGCTGATGCAGCGCGCGGGCCAGCGCACGGCCATCGTGCTCTCGCGCGAGCGCCGGGAGATGGGCGTGGTGAAATTGAAGGACATCCTGCGCGTGATGTTCGGGGAGATGAAATTGTGAACTTTAACTGGGGCGAACTCATTTCGATGCTGCTGAAGTTCTGCGCCGTGCTGTTGCTGGTGCTGCTGAACGGCATTTTCGTGGCGGCGGAACTGGCGCTGGTGCGCATCCGGGATACGCAACTCGCGGCGCTGGTGGCGAAGGGCAACCGGCGCGCCAAGACAGCCCGGCACATCCTGGCGAACATCGACAAGTATATCGGCGCTACGCAGTTCGGCATCACGCTCTCAAGCCTCGGACTGGGCGTGGCGGTGGAACCGGTGTTCAAGGAGTTGCTGGACCCGCTGTTCGATCTGATGAAGATCAATTCCGATGCGCTACGCCATAACATCGCGCTGGGTGTCGGATTTTTCGTGAATTGTTATCTGCTGATCGTCGCCGGCGAACTGGTGCCGAAGGCCATCGCCATCCGGCGCACGTTGCAAACGGCGTTGTGGACGGCCGGGCCGCTGGTCTGGTTCTACCGGATCGCTTTTCCGTTCATCTGGGTGCTGCATAACTCTTCGCAATTGATCATGCGCCGGCTGGGCATCGACACGGGTGAATTACACGGGGCGCAATCGGACGAGGAATTGCGCGTGGTGCTGGCCTCGGCGCAGGGTACGCCGGACCGGCGCAACCTGATCCTGAACGCGCTGGATTTGCGGCATCGCGTGGCGCGCGAAGTGATGCGGCCGCGCAATGAGATTTCGCTGTTCGCCTCGGATATGACCATCGCGGAGTGCATGGAGATCGCGGAACGGACGCGCTATTCCCGTTTTCCGATCTGCGAAGGCGGCGATCCCGATCACGCGCACGGTATCGTGCACATTAAAGATCTGTACGCCTTGCGTGACCGGGTGCGGACGGCGGCGGATTTATTGCCGGTATCGCGGCCGTTGATATGCGTGCCAGATACGGCGCCGTTGGAGAAGCTGTTGAAACGGTTTCTCGACAAGAAATCGCACTTCGCTTTTGTGGTGGATGAGTTCGGCGGAACGCTCGGGATCGTGACGCTGGAAAACGTGATCGAGGCGGTCGTGGGCCAGATTCAGGATGAATACGACGCGGAGGCGACACAGTTTGTCCGCCGGAGCGAGGATACCTGGGAAGTTTCCGGCACGCTGCCGCTGCATGATCTGGAGAAGATCATCGGCGCGGTGGAGCACGATGAAAACGTGACGACGGCGAGCGGCTGGGTGACGGAAAAGCTCGGCGGTTTTCCGAAGGACGGCGATATGTTTGTGCTCGGCGATTTTGAGTTGCGGGTGGAAGAGATGGACGGGCCGCGCGTCGGCAAACTGAGGGTCATCCGCCGTTCTGGCGAAAGCCAGACTACCATTTTGCGCCGCGAATCACCAAAGCCGTAGTGATGGTGGCGATGGCCGCATCCACACCGACGGCCCACCACAGATGCGTCCCGGCGGAGCCGACGGCAAACAGGAGCAATGCCCCCAGCCACACGATCAACGGATGAAAATCCATGGTGCCGGAGCCGCCCGGTTGCTTGCGGATGAGCGAGGGCGTGATGAACATGAGGATGAGCAACGCCGTGAAACCCCAGCCGATGAAATTTAGCAGCGAGGCACCGTGCCAGTTCAACAGGAGTTTGGTGGGTTGCCAGAGCCAGAGATGTTTTACGTGCCAGGCATAAGGTTCGAGGGCGATATCGAAGGCGAGCACCAGCACGGAGGTGACGGCGATCAACCAGTAGCCATAAATCTTCACTTTGCGCCACGGACGCAAGATCAGGCGGCCGACGCCACGCGCCGAAAAAATGGCCACGATCCAAAGCAAGGGAATGGTCCAAGGAATGGCATTGAACAACTGCGGTCCGGCCTGCGAATTGAAGACGATCGGGCCGAGCGGGATCGCGGTGCGTGCGCTGAAGCCATGCACCAGGCCGCCGATGGTCGCGGTGATGGCGGCGGCGGACAGGACGTTTTGCAGCGGCAACTGGCGGTTGAGCGCGATGATGGAGGTGACGGCGGCAAGCCCAATGGTGGCGCCATCCAACCACGAGGGATAGTTGGACGCCCGCAGTTCGACGATGAAGGCGATGTTCAGGAGCCCGTTCAGCGCCCAGAAGACATAATTCCGCGTATTTTCAGACAGTCGCATCCGGATTGGGCACAGTGTAGGGAAACGCGGGGCGGAG
>DASZCA010000445.1:0-12607 GCA_035943555.1 Verrucomicrobiia bacterium | reverse complement strand
CTCTGTGTTTTATCCGGTGGTAGACAATGACCGGACGTACGGGATCGTTTATCTGCAATCGGACCTGACGACATTGACGGACCGTTACCGGGCCTATGCCTGGCTGGCGCTGTCGATCATCGTGGGTTCCATTGTGATCGCGTATTTGTTGTCGTTGCTGTTGCAGAAACAGATTTCGCGCCCGGTTCTGATGCTGGCCGAGACGGCGGGTGCGATCACCAAGGGATCAGATTTTTCCCTGCGGGCGACGAAGTACGGGAACGACGAACTGGGTTTGCTGACGGATACGTTCAACCAATTGCTGGGGAGCATCGAGGAACGGAACAAGTCGTTGCAGGCGGAAATCGTCGAGCGCAAAGGGGCGGAGAACAAGGCGCAGGCACAACTGGCGCGGCTGGAATTGTTGCACCGCATCACGCGGGCCACGGGCGAGCGGCAGGATTTGCAAAGCATATTTCAGGTGGTGATCCGCACGCTGGAAGAGCATCTGCCGGTGGATTTCTGCTGCATCTGCCTGTATGACCAGGAGGCCAGGATGCTGACCGTCACGGGCGTGGGCGTGCGCAGCGCGGCGCTGGCGATGGAACTGGCGATGACGAAACAATCGCGCGTGGAGATCGATGAGAACGGGCTTTCCCGCTGCGTGAACGGCCACCTGGTCTACGAGCCGGATGTGGAGAAGATCAAATTTCCGTTTCCGCAACGGCTGGCGCGGGGCGGGTTGCGCGCGCTGGTGGCGTCACCCTTGCTGGTGGAGAGCAAGGTGTTCGGCATCCTCATTTCGGCGAGGCGGACGGCGGGAAGTTTCAGCAGCGGCGAATGTGAATTTCTCAAACAGTTGAGCGAACACGTGGCGCTGGCCGCGCATCAGGCGCAATTGTATGAGGCGTTACGGAAAGCCTATGACGACCTGCGCCTGACGCAACAGGCGGTGATGCAGCAGGAACGGCTCAAGGCGCTGGGGCAGATGGCGAGCGGCATCGCGCATGATATCAACAACGCGATTTCGCCGGTGGCATTGTACACGGAGTCGTTGCTGGAAAAGGAACCGCAACTCAGCCCGCGCGCGCGCGATTATCTGACGACGATCCAGCGGGCGATCGATGATGTGGCGCAAACGGTGTCGCGGATGCGGGAATTTTACCGGCAACGCGAACCGCAGTTGATGTCGCGGCCGGTGCAATTGAACCCGTTGATCCAGCAGGTGATCGACCTTTCGCGGGCGCGCTGGAGCGACATCCCGCAACAGCGGGGAATCTTTATCAGCACGGAGACGGTCCTGACGCCGGACTTGCCGGTGATCATGGGGATGGAAAGCGAGATCCGGGAGGCGCTGGTGAACCTGGTTTTCAACGCGGTGGACGCGATGCCGGAGGGCGGCACGTTGACGTTGCGGACGAAGGCGCCGAAAAGCGCCGGGCAGCCGGTCTTGGTGGAAGTGAGCGATACGGGTGTCGGCATGGACGAAGATACGCGCCGTCGCTGCTGGGAACCTTTTTTCACAACGAAGGGTGAACGCGGCACGGGCTTGGGCTTGGCGATGGTGTATGGCACGGTGCGGCGACATGGCGGGGAGATCGAGATTGAAAGCAAACCGGGCCAAGGCACGACGATGCGGATCAGCTTTCCGGTGCCGGCGGCGGCACCGGTCACGGACGGCAAGCATGTGCCGGTCCCGGCGGTGCCGTTGCGGCAACGCATCCTGGTGGTGGATGATGATCCGCTGTTGATCAAATCGCTGCGCGACACGCTGGAAACGGACGGACATCTGATCGTGGCGGCGAGCGCGGGACAGGAGGGCATTGATCTGTTCCGCAAGGCGCATACGGGTGGCGAACCGTTTGCGGTAGTCATCACCGATCTGGGGATGCCGTATGTGGACGGGCGGCAGGTGTCCGCCGAGGTGAAGAAGCTGTCGCCGAACACGCCAGTGATCATGTTAACAGGCTGGGGGCAGCGCCTGGTCGCGGAGGACGACGTGCCGCCGCATGTGGACATGGTCTTGAGCAAGCCGCCGAAGCTGCGCGACTTGCGCGAGGCGCTGGCGAAATGTCTGCAACCGAAAACCCCTTGAACCATCATGGCTGAAATCCCGCCTGCAAAAATTCTGATCGTGGATGACGAGGCCGCGCAGATGAAAGCGTTGTGCGACACGCTGGGGGACCATCATTTTGAGACCACGGGCTTTTCCTCGGCGAATGCAGCGCTGGCGGAACTGCAAAAAACGGAATTCGACCTGTTGCTGACGGATCTGATGATGCCGGAGATGAACGGCATCGAACTGTTACAAACGGCGCTCAAGGGCCGGCCGGACCTGGTGGGCATCATCATGACCGGCGAGGGGACGATCGCGACGGCGGTGGAGGCGATGAAGTCCGGCGCATTGGATTACATTTTGAAGCCGTTCAAATTGAGCGCGATCTTGCCGGTGCTGGACCGCGCGCTGGCAGTGCGGCGGCTGCGCCTGGAAAATGCGCTGCTGGAGCGCCAAGTGCGCGAACGGACGGAACAACTGGAGGCGGCGAACAAGGAACTGGAGGCGTTTTCGTATTCGGTTTCACATGATCTGCGCGCACCGGTCCGGCACATCGACGGTTTTGCCGGGATACTCGGCCAGTCGGAAACGGCGTTGTCCGCCAACGGGAAACATTATCTGGAACTGATCACGGGCGCGGCGAAACGCATGGGCGGGCTGATCGACAGCCTGTTGGAATTTTCGCGTAACAGCCGCACGGAGATGCGGCGGACCACCGTGAATCTGGAGGTGCTGGTGGATGAACTGATCGAGCGGGTGAAGCCGGAAACGGAAGGGCGCGCGATCGTGTGGGAACGGGGCGCGCTGCCGGCGGTGCAGGCGGATCCGGTGCTGCTGGGACAGGTTTTAAGCAATCTGTTGTTGAACGCGCTCAAGTACAGCCGGGGGCGGAACCCGGCGAAAATCGAAATCGGTTGCCTTGATGAAACGCCGGGGGAGACCGTCATTTTTGTGCGCGATAATGGCGTGGGTTTTGACATGAAATATTCGGACCGTTTGTTCGGGGTGTTTCAGCGGTTGCATCGCGAGGAGGATTTTGAGGGCACGGGGATCGGGCTGGCGAATGTGCGGCGGATTGTTTCGCGGCATGGCGGAAGGACGTGGGCGGAGGGCAGCGTTGGCCAAGGGGCGATGTTTTATTTTTCGTTGCCGCAGGCCGCCGGGCGGGAATGACCCGGGAAACGCAAAGACTGGGGCCTTGGTTTAAAAACATTCAACATTGAACGTGCTCTGTAGAAACCTTTTTTTTAACAAGGCAACGGGCTTTTGAAGTTGGCCGTTTTTATGTTCTGAAAAGAACATGGCGAATGGTTTTAGAAGGAAAGCACCACCTCTCCCCTGTCCATAGTCGCTGTCGCTGCTCCCCCATTTCATGGCGGAGAGGGAGCCAGAGACGCTAGGTTTTAGAAAAGTTTCTACAGAGCACATTGAACACTCAACGCCCAATATTGAAGAAATGCCTGAATTGCGTGCGCATAGGAATTGAAAGTTGAATGTTGGGCGTGCTTTGTAGAAACCTTTCACTCCCAAAAAGGTTGGGGCCGACATGAGTGCCTGAATACGGATGCGGTGGTAACAGGTCACGCGCTGCGGCTGGTCCCTGTCTCCCCAACACAGCCGCCGCCCATTGAAACGCCGGGTTTTAGAAAGGTTTCTACAAAGCATGTTGGGCGTTGAATGTTTCCATTTCTTTCAGGCTGCATCCCGCTGTTGCGCTGCGCCGCGAAATGCCGGCCGGGATGGCGTCTGTCGCCGTTCATTCGTGCGGGGCGGTTGGTGACTTCGATTTTTCCATCATTTTTGCGACGGGCTTGAAGATTTTTTATCCGCAATGGCGATGGCGGAGATGGAGCCGTTGGCAACCATGGCGGTTACATCCTTGATGCCGGGCACCGAGACGGTTGGCGGGGTGGTATAACCGGCGCCGCCGCTGGTGAGTTCGTAGCCGATGGGCGCGCCGTCTTTGATCAGGGCGTTGCCGGCGGCGGGTTCCGACAATGTTTGAACTGCCATGAAAATGAATTATGGTTGGCTTATGAAATTGAGGGTGATGATTTTGGCGATGCTGTTGTTGGCGGGGTGCCGGTGGGCATCGGCGCAGACAAATGATGCCGTGGACGTGAACGGGTTATTGAACGCGGCGCAGGCTTGGGCGAACGATAATCTGGATGATGATGTGCTGAAGGTGTTGCAGGGTGTGGACAAGGAACAGGTGGCGGATTTCATGCGGCATTATCAGGATTATCTGAAGGGAGATTATGTGCTGGATCTGGCGCAGTTGAAGTCGGCGGCGACGACGGTGTTACCGTTGTTGGAGGCGCATGAGGAGACGAAAGCGTACGCCGGATGGTTGCGCTCGCGGCTGGATTATTTCGAGGCGGCGCAGGAGTTGCAGGAACTGACGGTCCCGGCGGTGCCGGGGACGAATGGTGTGGTAACGAATGTGGTGGTGAACGCTGGCGAGACAAACCCGCCGCCGCCGAATGTGGCTTCGAATGCGGTGAGCACAATGCCGCCAAATCCATCATTCAAGACGGAGCAGGCGATGTGGGTAAAGCGGGTGGCGCCGCGGGCGTTGCCGAAAGCGGCGGCGGAAGTGGTGCCCCAGTTAAAACCGATTTTTGTGAGCGAGCAGGTGCCAGCGGAATTGGTGTGGCTGGCGGAGGTGGAATCGGAATTTAATCCAAGCGTGGAGAGTCCGGCAGGTGCGCTGGGGATGTTTCAATTGATGCCGGCGACGGCGAAGGCTTACGGCCTGAGTTTGTGGCCGTTTGATGAGCGCAAGCAGACGGAGCCGGCGGCACACGCGGCGGCGAAGCTGTTGCACAAGCTGTACGGGCAGTTCGGCGACTGGCGGCTGGCGGTGGCGGCGTATAATTGCGGGGAGGGCAGGGTGGCGAAGACGCTGGCGCATTACGGGACGAAAAGTTACGAGGGGATTGCGACGCATTTGCCGGCGGAGACGCAGATGTATGTGCCGAAGGTGGAGGCGACAGTGGCGTTGCGCGAAGGGGTGGATCTCCAGAAATTGAAAGTGCCGGGCGCACTGTGACCTTGCAAAATGCGACTTCCTTATGTCTAATTTGTCCGTGCTCAACCAGCAGACTCTCAATCGCGCCGCGAATTTTTCGGGCATCGGCCTGCATAGCGGGAACCGGGTGAACATGTCCATCCTGCCGGCGGCGGGCAACAGCGGGTTTGTTTTCCGGCGCACGGACCTGGACGGGAAACCGGAAGTGGAGGCGCGGGTGGAAAATATTTCCATCACGAACCGCTCGACCACGCTTGCCAAAGGAAACGTTAAAATCCACACGGTGGAACATGTGCTGGCCGCGCTGGCAGGCTTGGGCGTGGACAATGCGGTGATCGAGCTGGATGCGAACGAGCCGCCGATCGCGGACGGGAGCTCGCGTGATTTCACGGCGGTCATCAAGGCGGCGGGGCTGAAGGAATTGCCGGAGAAAAAAGAGTTCATCACGCTGACGGAACCGATCGAACTGCGAACCGATGACACGTTGATGACGGTTTTCCCGGACGAAAATTTCCGCATCACCTGCACGAGCACGGACAAGCGGAACCGGTTCACGCAATTTTATTCGACCGAGGTCACGCCGAAAATCTGGGAGAAGGAACTGTGCCACGCACGGACGTTCGTGTTTTTTGAGGAACTGGAATATCTGTTCAAAAACGGGCTGATCAAGGGCGGCAGCCTGGAGAGCGCGATCGTGATCCGCGATGACGCGGTGCTGACGACGGAGCCGCTGCGGTATCCGGAGGAATTTGTCCGGCACAAGATCATGGACATCATTGGCGACCTGGCGCTGCTGGGGAAATCGCTGAAGGCGCATGTGGTGGCGGTGCGACCGGGGCACTCGGCGAATTGCGAACTGGCGAAGAAGATTTTGGAGCAGTTGAACCGGCCGGCGCGCGTGGCACAGGCGTTGACGCCGCCGCCGGCACCGGGCAAGCCGGCTCCGGAACCGCCGCCGACGGCCGACGGGGCGATGGATATCAATGCGGTGATGAAGTTTTTGCCGCACCGTTACCCGTTCCTGCTGGTGGACCGGGTATTATCGATGAATGACAAGAAGATCATCGCGTTGAAAAACGTGACGATCAACGAACCGTTTTTCCAAGGGCATTTTCCGGGTCACCCGATCATGCCAGGCGTGTTGCAACTCGAAGCGATGGCGCAGGTGGGCGGACTCTTGATGATGCAGAACTCGGTGCCGGGAAAACAGATCGCGTATTTCATGTCCGCGGAGGATGTGAAATGGCGCAAACCGGTGCTGCCGGGTGATTCGCTGGTGATCGAGGTGGACATGATGAAATCGCGCGGAAAAATCTGCAAAGCGAAGGGTGTCTGCAAAGTGAATGGCGACGTGGTGAGCGAAGCGGAAGTGACCTTCATGCTGCGGGATGTCTGATCAGAACGGCAATCTTACCAATCCTTGAACTAAAAAATTGTGCCCACAAAAAAGAAGCCGGTCCAAGAGAAATTGATCCACCCGACGGCGGTCATCCACCCGACGGCGCGGATCGGCACCGGTTGCGAAATCGGACCTTATTGCGTCATCGGTGAGAACGTGGAGATCGGGGAAAAGTGCCGATTGCATTCGCACATCGTCATCGACGGTCATACCACCCTTGGGCGGGAGAATGACATCTATCCTTTTTGCAGCATCGGTCTGGGCGCGCAGGATACGAAGTTGAAAAGCGGCATCAACCGGACGGTGATCGGGAGCCACAATATTTTCCGCGAGTATGTTTCGATCCATGGCCCTGGCGGTGAAGGCGGCTACACGCGGATCGGTTCGCATAATCACATCCTTGCCTACGGCCATATCGCGCACAATGTGCAGCTCGGAAATTATGTGACGATGATCAACGTGGCCACGCTGGGCGGGTATGTGATCGTGGAGGATCGCGCGGTGATCGGCGGCCTGGCGGCGGTGCATCAACATTGCCGGGTCGGCACGATGTCGATGATCGGCGGTTGCTCGAAGGTGGTGCAGGACATACCGCCCTATATGATTTGTGACGGGAGCCCGGCCGGTTCGCGCACGATCAACAAGATCGGGCTGGAACGGAACGGGGTTTCCGAGGAGGCGCAGAATGCGTTGAAGAAGGCGTATAAAATCCTTTTCCGCAGCGACCTGGGCGGCACCAATGCACTGGCGAAAATCGAGAAGGAACTGCCGCAATTGCCGGAGCTGAAGCATCTGGTGCAGTTCGTGCGGTCGAGCGAGCGCGGCATCAGCAAATAAAAGATGCGCAAATCCGCGCTTGCAGCCGGGAAAAAGTTTGATAGATTCCCTGTCCGTTTGGCCGGGGTAAAACCGGGGCCGGACGGGTTTGCCTCGGTAGCTCAGTTGGTAGAGCAGTTGACTCTTAATCAATTGGTCCACGGTTCGAGTCCGTGCCGGGGCACCACTTTTAAAACCCGCGCGTTCGTGATGAATGCGCGGGTTTTATTTTTTGGCGGAGCAAACCTGAAAAAGGCCCGCTTTCCCAAGGCGAATTTGCTTTCACCATCCTGCCGGCTCTGCTAGAAAAACTGTGTGCGTAAATTGCTTTTGCTTTTAAGTCTGTGGTTGGGCGTCGTGGCGCTGGCCGCGGCGGCTGACACCTATTCGCTTGTGGATGGCGGTTCGGTGGCGGGTGATGTCGTGAAGTTCGATGACAACGGCATCATGATCCACACGGCGGAAGAGACGTTCACGAATGTCCCCTGGGCGCGCTTTTCGCAGGATGCGCTGAAGCAGCTTTCCGGGAATCCCAAGCTGAAAGGGTATGTGGATCCGTTCATCGTGCCCACCGAGGCAGAGCGTCCGCCCAAGCCGGTGATCCAGGTCAATGCCGTGGTGCGTCCGGAACTGCCGGCGAACCCCTCGATTTTTGGCGGACTGTTCAAGTCGGGTTTGGGGCTGTTCATCCTATTGCTGGTTTATGCAGCGAACCTGTACGCGGCGTTTGAAATCTCGATCGTGAAGGCGCGGGCGGCGATCCAAGTCATGGGTGTGGCCGCAGTGTTGCCGATCATCGGGCCGGTGATCTTTTTGATCATGCCGATGTATGTGGCGCCGGAACCGGAAGAAGTCGTGCAAGATGCCGGCGGGCCGGGTGACAAGCCGCAGGAAAAAATTCAGATCGGCGATGCTTCCTGGAAGCAGGCAGAGGAAAAACGGGAGCAGGAGGTACGGGAGAAAAAGCCCGAGGCGCAGGTTTTTTCACGCGGCAAGTTCACCTTTAACAAACGCTTTATCGAGACCAAGTTTGCGGCGTATGTCGGCGGGGCAAATGGCGAGCAGGCCAAGAAATTCACGATGGAAGTGAAGACGATGAAGGATCACTTTATGGTCGAACACATCGCCCAGATCGGCGCGGCCGAAGTCATTTTTGAAACGCCCAAAGGCCAGGTCACGGTGGCGATGGCGGACATCCAAGAAATCAAACTTAACCCCAAGACGAATTGAAATACCGCAGCATCCTTCTCTTTGGCGCCCCCGGTGTCGGCAAAGGCACGCAGGGCAAAATCCTCGGTTCCATTCCGCACTTCTATCATTGTGCCTGTGGTGATGTGTTCCGGAACCTGCGCGCGGACAGCCCGTTGGGACGGCTCTTCATCGAATATTCTGGTCGCGGCCAGCTGGTGCCCGATGCGCCAACCATCGAGTTGTGGCGGCATTTCATCGAGAACAACACCAAGGTCGGACGGTTCCATCCGGAAAACGATACGTTGGTTCTGGACGGTATTCCGCGCAATGTGGCGCAGGCGAAAATCCTCAAGAACACCCTGGATGTGACCGCGGTTTTTTACATGCGCTCCTCGGACGAGGAAAAACTCGTGGCCCGCATCCAGCGCCGCGCGGTGAAGGAGAACCGGCTGGATGACGCGAACCTGAAGGTCATCCGCGATCGCCTGCATGTCTACGAAAGCGAGACGAAGCCGGTGCTGAAATTTTACGGACGCAAGCTGGTCCACAACATCAACGCCGACCAGTCGCCGGCCAAGGTGCTGGTGGACATCCTGCGTCACGTCGCGAAAAAATAACGCGTCCATGACGGCGCTGCGGATCATTTTTATGGGCACGGCGGAACTTTCCTGCGCGAGCCTGGAAAGACTTTGTGGTGATCCCCGTTTCCATGTCGTTGCCGTCGTCACCCAGCCAGACAAGCCCAAGGGGCGCGACCTTAAATTGCAGCCGTCGCCAGTCAAGGTTCTGGCGCAAAAGTTCAATCTGCCGGTGTTGCAGCCGCTGAAGGCGCGGGAAGAAAGTTTTATCGCCGAGTTGCGGGCGCTCACGCCGGACCTGATCGTAGTTGTGGCTTACGGCCAAATCTTACCCCAAAGCATCTTGGACCTGCCCCCGCATGGGTGCGTGAATGTGCATACTTCGTTGCTGCCAAAATATCGCGGGGCGGCGCCGATCCAATGGGCCATCGCGAATGGTGACGCCGAGACGGGCGTGACGATCATGCGGATGGATGCAGGCCTCGATACCGGGCCGGTGCTGTCATTGAGCCGGACCGCGATCGTGCCGGCGGATGACTCCCAGATTTTGCATGACCGCCTGGCCGGGCTTGGCGCGCAATTGCTGGCAGAGACCATTCCGGGTTACGTTGAGGGAAAGATTCAACCGCATCCGCAACCGGCGGAAGGTTCGACGTATGCCGCGAAAATTAAAAAGGAAAACGGACAGATCGATTGGAATTTGCCGGCGAAGCAGGTCTGGAACCGGCTGCGGGCGTTCACGCCATGGCCGGGGGCGTTTACTTTTTTTCCGGCGGCAACCAAGCCGCAATTGCTGAAAATCTGGAAGCTGGAAGTCGTGGAAAAATCTGGACGGGCAGGGGAAGTGTTATCCGCTGACAAGGACGGCATCACCGTCGCTTGTGGAGAAGGCGCGGTGCGCATCTTGGAATTGCAACTCGAAGGCGGCAAACGATTGGCGACTGCACAATTCCTCGCAGGACATCCGGTCAAGGTTGGGGCGGCATTTTCCGCCTAGAGCATTTCCATAAATGCTCTAATTCACGGGCACCGGCCAGCCGCTGCTCCAGTCGATTTTCCCGATGGCCAGCCGCGACCGGCCATTTGTATCCGCGTCGTAATAGTGATAACTGAAGTGCGTCACAGCATTCGTATCGCCATCGTCCACAATGCCGATGTGGCCGGGGCCGATGAAGCGGCCGGCGCTTTGCAGAAAAGGTGAGCCGCCGCCGGTGGCGAGGTCGTTGCCCTCCCGGTCACGATAAGGGCCGGTGACTTTATTGGCGCGACCGACGCGCACTTCATAGGTGCTGTTGGTGCCCTTGCAACATTGGCCCCAATTCACGAAAAGGTAATAATAGTTATCATGTCGCGTCAGGCAGGCGGCTTCGATGGAATGGTTCCACGCCAGTTGTTGCGGCGGCACATTGGCTGACTTGCGCAAGCCGGTCTGCGGGTCGAGTTCAATCAGGTAAATCCCCTGCCAATAGGAACCAAACGCCAGCCACAGTTTCCCATCGGTGTCGAGAAACGCGCTGGGATCGATGGTGTTGTATGCATAGCCATTGGTTGAATGAATGATCTCGCCACCATCATGCCATTGGAAAATTTTCGCCGTCGGATCCAGCGTCAGGCTGGTTGCCAGTTCGATGGCGGAAGTTTGTTTGCCCCAGGCCGACACGGAGTAGTAGAGCAAAAAACGTCCATTGACCCGCACCACATCCGGTGCCCAGATATAACCATCAAAGCCGGGGGCAACCGCCTTTTCCCGCTCCAAGGTTTGGTTGAAGACGGGCGCCTCCGTTGACCAATGAATCAGGTCGGGTGATGATTTGACGCTGATGCCCGAACGGGTGCCGAAAACAAAATAACGGCCGTGGTCTTTGATGATGGTGGACGGATCGTGGATGAAAGTTTGCCCCTCCAATGGGAGCGGCAGGCAGGGCGGTTCCACGCCATGGACAGAAGCCGCCATCAAGGCAAGCAGCGCGAAATAATATTTCATCGAAATAAATACTTCACCATTTACGGCCCGTCATCCCGCTGCGTTGCCGGTGCGGCGACGCCAGGTGCCAAGATACGGTCGAAAATCATGATCTTCTGCCAGATCTTCCGGGAAAGGCCGTTGGTGAGATTTTCAATCTCATTGACGGCACTGATCGCGACCGGATCTTCAAAGTCTTGCACATAGAGCGCGGCAATCTTGCTGATCAGCGCCAACAGGTCGCTGCAATAGTCGAGGTAGCGGATCAATTCAGCCGGGTTCTGCGGCCGCCGGGAGATACGGGCAGTATCCGTCATCGGCTCGGCGATCCGCTCCGGATCCTTGGTCAACTGATGCATGTCGATGATGTGAGCCAACGATCGCAATTCACGGATGGCCTTGAGCGCGTGCTGCCGTTTCATCCGTGTCTCCAAAGTGATGAAGAAAAAGGCGGCGATGCCGATGAATACCACTTCATTGATGGCCGCATCCAAACCTTGCAAGAATTCGCCGATATTACCCACGGACATCTGGACCTTGATGTGGGAAGCCACGCTGACGATGATGATAAAAATGGTGATGATACCTACACCCGCCAAGGCGCGTAAGGGCAGATGGGGGCGGGATAGCCAAGTGGACAGCCCCGCGGATTGCTGACTAACTGTAAGAATTTCTCCAGCAACTTTGCTCAGTCCGGAGTCGGTGAACCGTTCCGAGATGCGCACCTGGGTCGAGCGGCAGGTCTCGACGATCAGATCAGCATCCAGGGTGCGGTACATGACGGTTTAAGGGGTCAAATCAACTTTTTCAGCCGCGCATCTTCCGACATCTTTTTGACGAGTTCTTTGATCTTCTGCGCCTGGCTTTTGTGGGCGAGCAATACCGCGTCATCGGTTTGCACCAGTATGGAATCGCGCAGGCCGACCACGGCGATAGGCGTGCGGTTTTTGGTGCGGGCATCGTAGATGATGTTACGCGCGGCATCGACGTGAAGGAAATCCGCCACGGCGGCGTTGCCTTCGGCATCCTGCTTGATATGCCGGGCGAGCGCGGGCCAAGCGCCGAGGTCATCCCATTCAAACGCGCCATCGGCCACGATGACATTCTGTGCCTTTTCCATCAGCGCGTAATCGATGGAGATTTTTTTGACCTCGGGATATTCCTTGGCAAGAACCTTGGCGAGTTTGGCCGGATTGCCGGCCGCCTTGAACCAGCGCTGGCAGGCGGCGAACATTTCCGGCTGATGTTTCTCGAGGCCATTGGTGACGGTGACGAAGCTCCAGACGAACATGCCCGCGTTCCAACGGTATTGCCCGCTGTTCACATATTCCAGCGCCGTTTCAAAATTTGGTTTCTCCACGAAGCGCTCGGCCTTGAAAAAGATCGTCTTGGTCTTCTTGGCGCCGGAGGGTGTTGGTAATTCTGCGCCGGTGTGGATGTAACCGTAGCCCGTTGCCGGTTCACTGGGCTTGATGCCGATGGTCACGATGGCCTGGCCTTGAGCGGCCACATCGAAAGCATCGCTCAAAACTTGCTGGAATTTTTTGGCGTCCGGAATGACATGGTCGGCCGGCAGGACGGCCATGACGCCAGT
>DASZCA010000444.1:0-30063 GCA_035943555.1 Verrucomicrobiia bacterium | reverse complement strand
GGACGATCTGGACCGGAAAGGCAAAGTCCTAGCCGCCCTGCAACAAAGAAAAGTGGCCTGCCGCAATTACCTCTTCAGCCAGCCGGACAAGGACGCCCTCGCCAACGCCCTTGATCCCGCCTGGCCGGGCGGACTGCCCTTTTCCATCCTGGTCGCACCCGGCGGAAAAATCATCCTGCGCCAGATGGGCGAAATGGATGTGATGAAATTTAAAAAGGCGATCGCTTATTTTCCGGGCCGGTAAACACAACGATGAACTGCCATCTTGTTGGACAATATAGCACCGCAATATAGCACCGTTGACACACCCTAAAAACATGCACCGCGCGTTTTCAAAACTTGTTATCTTCACGATCATTCTGCTGGCCGGATTTTTACCGGCGGCGGACACTCATGCACAAAGCCCAAAACGTCTCGTCGCCTATTATTATTTTGGCGATCAGACCGAAACGCCTAAATACACTGCCGCGCAAATCCCTTACACCAAACTGACGCATTTGATCCATGTAGCCGTGCAGCCAGTCAAGGCCGCCAATGGCGAGATCGAAATTTTCAAAAACGCTCTTGAGCCCGACTTGGTTCCCAAAGCCCACAAGGCGCACGTCAAAGTTTTGGTATGCGTCCAAGGCGCGGCATCCGTGTTTCGCAAAATTGCCGCGAACGACGACGCGCGCGTGCGGTTTGGCGCCAGCCTCAAGGCGTTTGTCGTCAAATACGGTTACGACGGCGTGGACATTGATTGGGAAGTTCCCGAGCACGGGTCGGACGTGACCAATTGCACAGCCATGATGCAGGCGCTCCGCGATGCCCTGCCCGCGCCCCATTATCTGTTGTCCATGGCCACTCCATCCACCCCTGGAAACTGGGGCGAATACGATTTTACCGGCCTGACGCCCATCGTAGATTTCTACAACGTCATGACTTACGATTATCATGGCCCGTGGACAAAAATCACCGGCCACAATTCTCCGCTATTCACCAGCGGTTTCGGAGCGGAAGGCAGTTTGGACGAAAGCGTGAACTTGTACCTCAACAAATTTGGAGTGTCCCCTGAAAAGATCAACCTCGGCACCGCGTTTTATGGTTATGAGTTTCCGGCGGAGGCCATTTCTGTCGAATGGAAACCGGGCCGGTCCGTGAAAAGCCGGAATTATGGCCCATACATCAAGCAGCGGATCGACCGGGACGGCTGGCGTCGTCGCTTTGACTCCATCTCAATGGCACCATATCTGGTTCACGAGACCGACCCGGTGAGCTTCATCACCTATGACGACCCGCAATCCACCGCCCGAAAAGTGATTTACGCCCTGCAAGTTCGGGATTTGGGCGGTGTTTTCATGTGGGAACTTTCCGCCGACTTCGATGGAAAACACCAAGACCTTCTCGACTCCATGCACAAAGCCTTTCTCCGATCCACGGCGAAGAACAGCCTGCCATAAAATACAATCGACTATCAGACACTAGTATCAAAAAAGATTTTAATGGTCTGAAAAATTCCGATTAAAAATGACTCCGAATACTTTAAAGCTACGAAACGCGAGGCAAAATTCATTGCCGACATTCGGAATTTACACGGCTAGCGCGGCCTTGTTGGGCATGGTGCTATCTCCTGCGCAAACAGCAGCTTCTCCAGTTACGACCAAAACTGAGGCCAAGCAACCCAACATCGTTTTCGTACTGACCGACGACATGGGTTACAGCGACCCTGGTTGTTACGGCGGCACTTTCGCTCCCACACCAAATATCGACCGTCTCGCCAAGGAAGGAGTTCGGTTCACCCATTTTTACACCGCAGCGCCCATTTGCTCGCCGTCACGTGCGGGCTTCATCACCGGCATGTTTCCGGCGCGTTCCAACTTCACCACCTATCTGGATAATCGCGAGCGGAACCGCGATTGCGAACAGACGGATTTTCTCCCGCCCTCAGCCCCTGCGTTGGCCCGGGTGTTGAAAAGCGCCGGTTATGCCACGGGCCATTTCGGCAAGTGGCACCTCGGCGGTGGTCGTGATGTCACCAATGCGCCGCCGTTCAGTGCCTATGGCTACGATGAACATAGCGGCACCTATGAAAGCCCGGAACCCGATCCTAACATCACATCTACAAACTGGATTTGGTCGCCCAATGATCCGGTCAAGCGTTGGGATCGCACCCGCTATTTTGTAGACCACGCGCTGGATTTTCTCCAACACCACCAAGACCACCCTTGCTATGTCGAAATTTGGCCCGATGACGTGCACACGCCTTGGGTGCCGAATCTGGAGCGGGAGCAGAAGGCACCGCAATCCGCCCAGAAACGCGACTTTTGCGCGGTGCTCGCGGAGTACGATGTCCAGATGGGACGGCTGTTCGACGGTTTGAAAAAACTCGGTTTGGAAACGAATACACTGGTCATTTTCACCAGCGATAACGGGCCGCTGCCGTCCTTTGACCATGAACGTACCGGCGGTTTGCGCGGCAGCAAGTTGAGTCTCTATGAAGGCGGGGTGCGCGTGCCCTTCATCGTTCGCTGGCCCGGCCATACGACCGCAGGTCGGGTGGATGAGCGAACTGTGCTTGGTGCGGTTGATTTGTTTCCGACTTTGTGTGGGATTGCCCATGCGCCGATGCCCGCCGGATTTGCTTTTGACGGACAAGACATGACTGCGGCACTGGTCAACCGCCCGGTTGATCATAAAACCATTTTTTGGGAATACGGACGCACATCGAAATTCTTCAATTACCCCGTTCATCCCTATGACCGCAGTCCGCACATTGCCATCCGCGAAGGCAAGTGGAAGCTTCTCGTCAACGCTGACGCCAGTTCCACCGAGTTGTATGACATGGAGGCCGACGCCAACGAGACAAATAATCTTGTACAGCAGCAGCCGAAACTTGCCCAAGGGCTGCGCATCGAAGCGCTGGCGTGGCGTCAATCATTGCCCAAACTTCCCGCTCCCTGAGCGATTAAGCCGCTAAAATTAACGCGGCAAAAATGTTCTGACGGCAGCAAGTTTCTTTTCAGCACAGGTGCGGTTTGTTATCGTTGTGGAACGATGAAACCACGCGTTCGTTTTGCTCCCTCGCCCACCGGCTATCTGCACATCGGCGGGGCGCGCACCGCTTTGTTCAACTGGCTCTATGCCCGTCACACCGGCGGCACGTTCGTCTTGCGTATCGAGGATACCGATGCCGCGCGCAATTCCCAGGAAGCCGTGGATGTCATCCTGAACGGTCTCCGCTGGCTCGGCCTCGACTGGGATGAAGGCCCCATCACCGGCGATGCCACCGGCCCCAGCAAAGGCGATCGCGGCCCGTATTTCCAGTCCCAACGGAAGGAAAACTATCTGCGCCGCATCGAAGCCCTGCTCTCCCGCGGTCTTGCCTATGAACACGAGGGTGCCATCAAATTTAAGATGACACGCGAGCCCATTCTGATCCCCGACCTTGTCGTCGGTGATGTGGTGCGCCCGCTCACCGATCGTGAAGAATTGGATCCCGACTGGGTGATCGTCCGCAGCGACGGCCAACCTGTGTTTCACTTCGTCAATGTCGTGGACGATCTCGAGATGGGCATCACCCACGTCATCCGGGGCGAAGATCATTTAAGTAACACCGCCAAGCACATCGCACTCTTCAAAGCCTTCGACGTGGAACCGCCCAAGTACGCGCACATCCCGCTCATTTTGAACGGCGACGGCTCCAAGATGAGCAAGCGCGATAAAGGCGCCTCGCTCACCAGCTATCTCGACGATGGCTTCCTCCCTGAAGCAGTAAATAATTACCTGTGCCTCCTCGGCTGGTCACCCAAAGATAACAAAGAAAAAATCTCACTCGCGGAAGTCATCGAACGTTTCGACCTGCCGCAGATTCTCCGGCATAATGCGAAGTTCGATTACGAAAAGCTCACCTGGCTCCAAGGCGAATATTGCCGTGACCTGCCCGGCGATCGCTTCTACGAACTCGGCGTCCACGCCTTCGCCAAGGCGGGCGTCGATACCAACACATTTCCTGTCGCCTACGTCAAAGCCGTGCTCGACACCTGTAAAGGCAAGATCAAGACCTTCAGCGAACTCCCCGCATACGCTGGTTTCTATTTTGGAGATATAGCTGAATATGAGGCCGAGGCAGCCAAGAAAGCTTTCGTGCCCGAGAATAAGCCTCGCCTTGAAAAATTGCGCGACGCTTTCAGCAAACTTCCAATGTTTGACGCCGCCAGCATAGAAAGCGCGCTTAAAGGCACGGCCACCGAACTCGGCGTAAAAGTCGGCGTACTCATCCATCCAACCCGCTTGGCGACCACAGGACAGCCGCATGGGCCAAGCCTCTATCATTTGATCGAGACCCTTGGAAAAGAAAAAGTGCTGGCAAGAATCGAAAAGGTCCTGCCAAAAATGGGGTAAGCTCCATGCAGAATTTTAACGCGGACTTGGCATACAAACGATGGCAAGGTGAATTGGGACATCACCTGATGGAATGCAGACGGGCATTCAAAATTCGCTCCTTGATCAGGATGCCTGAGCCATCGTGCTGGCAAGATGTGGTCATGCCGGACCGGACAGCCAAGTTTTTGCTTTATAACTTTGGGCAAATCGTTTGGGGAGTGTTCGCGCGCGCGTTCTGGCCCATCTATACCCCAGGCAAAAACAATCATTATGGCTCAGTCGTGTTTGGGTTTGATCCTTTCTTCAAAGATACCCCCGCGCTATTCGAAATGACCGAAGACTTGAGGACTCTTCGTGAAAATGGCGGCGAACCGAAACACCTGAAAAAATTCGCCAGTCAAATCCGGAACGATTCATTTCCCACGCCTAACCGCGTCCGGATTCCCCCGGAATTGGCCGGCGAAAGAAAGGCGTATTTCCAATCGATCTACATCCCAAGACCGAGCCTGCCCGGTGGATATTTGCACAGCCGCCTGGTGCCGATAATTGTCCACCCCATGTGTTCCTATGCGATTTTGATGCCGGTTAAATTTTGGCCGGAAAAGTTCAAGGCCAAGTGGCTTGAGGGCAAGCCGCCCCTTGATTCGCAAGCTCTGGCTGATTATCGAAGGTCGTTCCCCAACGTGGAACCCTGAACCATTCGCGAATTCTATTTCGCTTCTACAAATTTAACATCCACCGGCGAGCCCATAACCAACGACTGTCCGGTAGCGGTCAATTTGCCAGTCTTGGTATCAATGGCAAAGATGGCGGCGTTGTCAGACTTTTGATTGCCGGTGATGAGCCAGTGGCCGGTCGGATCAATCCCCAGCCCGCGTGGCACCAGGCCGCCCGCAGGGACATTTTGCACAAACGTCAGATGGCCGGTTTTCTTGTCCGCGCTAAAAACGCTCACACTATCGTGGCCGCGCAAAGTGGCATAAACGTGCTTGCCAGTAGGATGAACCAAGATTTCTGCGCCCGTAAAAGCATCTTTCACCGCAACGCCCGGCGGCAAAGCCGGAACTGTTTCCACCGGCGTCAGCACGCCGTCCTTCTCATTCCATGCAAAAGTGGTGACCGTGCAAGCCATCTCATTGACAACATACGCGAATTTTCCATCACGACTGAACGCCAAATGACGCGCCCCGGAACCGGGCGGCACGGTTGTAAAAGGAGTGGCATTCGCCGTCAAAGTCGCGTCGGCAGGATTGATTTTGTAGATCATCACCCTGTCCGTGCCCAGATCACACTCGAGCGCAAAATGACCGGAAGGATCAGCGGTGATAAAGTGCGCGTGCGGCCCCGCCTGCCGGTTGGCATTTGGACCATGGCCGGTCGTCAACGTAAATGACCCACCGTGACCGATGCTGCCATCCGATTCGAGCGGCAGGCATTTGACGCTGCCATTGTCATAACTCGCCACCAGCAAAACCTTGCCCTCATCCGCCACACTGACATAGCAGGGATCATAACTGCCCGCGGACATCTGGTTCAGCAACGTCAGCCTGCCCGTAACCCGGTCCACGGAAAATGCGCTGACCAGTCCGTCACCATCCTTGCCCGATGCCCGCACGCTGCTTGAGGAATAGAGATATTTGCCATCCGGCGAAAGGTTGACGTAATTCGGATTGCCCACCGCCGCCGCCAGCACGGGCTCGGAAAATTTTCCCGTTTTCGCATCCAGCCGCGAAACGTAAATGCCCTTGCTCAAGGCATTCGTATAAGTACCGAAATAAACGAGAAATTCCTTGGCCGGAACGGCGATGGCAAAAACCATCGCCGCCAATACCACAAACAGTTTCCTGCAGGCCATAAACGTCACATGACAAATTCCAGTTCCTGCCGGTGCGGAATGATGCCGCGCTCATAAGCCTGGCCGAGAAAACGGCGGATGGACTCCCTGCCCTTTTCGCCGTAATCCAGCGTCCAGTGGTTCACATACATGCCCACGAATTTGTCCGCCAAATCGCGGCCCATATCGCGCGCATATTGCAGCGCGTGCTGCACCGCCTCCGGCCGATGATCGAGGCTGTATTGGATGCTCGCGGTGAGCGTATCGGAGATCTGTTTGCGCAAGACGGGCGCATGCCTTTTGTGGATCACATTGCCACCGAGCGGCAACGGCAAACCATCCTGTTCGCGCCCCCACCACACGCCTAAATCTTCGCACACTACCAAACCTTCGTTCTGATAGGTAAGCTGGCCTTCGTGGATGATCAGCCCGACATCCGCCGCGCCACTGCGCACGGTCTGGAAAATCTGGTCAAACGGCACGACGATGTAATTGAACTCCTTCGCCGGCTTGCCCAGCCAAAGTTGCAACGCCAGAAAGGCGCTCGTCATCGTTCCCGGCACGGCGATCTTCTTCTTGGCGACCTCTTCTTTGGAAAACTTTGTTTTGGAAACCAGCATCGGCCCGTAGCCATCGCCCATGCTCGCGCCGCTGGGCAATAGCGCGTATTTGTCGGAGACGAAAGCGTAAGCGTGGATGCTCACCGCGGAAATATCCAGTTCGCCGCGCGTGGCGCGCTCATTGAGCGTCTGGATGTCCTGCAGGATATGCTCGAAGTGAAAGCCGTGCGTCGGAATGAGATCCTTCGCGAGCGCGTAAAACATGAACGCGTCGTCCGGGTCGGGCGAGTGGCCCAAGGTCAAAGTCGTTTTTGCCATGCGCGGAAATTAAACCACGCGGCACGCACTGTCACGACGAGAAGCTTCATGTAGACAAATTCTTGCATGATACCTCGAAAAACTGCGTTCGAAAAACCGTGGTAAGACTTCCGGCACACACCGCACGCGCCCCGACCATCTCTTCTGCCGCCGACCGCCACCTCCTTATTGGCACGATTGATACGACAGAAAAAACCGGTGGGCGCGTGCGCCGTGCAACCTCCTTGGATTTCAGCCAGAAAAGCGAATGGCACATCCCCACAACATCCATTTGCTTTCCTGTTCCCCACCCAAATTACACAACAACCGCAACCGAGACACCTATAGCAACGACCATGCCAATCATTGAAAAGCGTTATTTCTTAAGAATTTCGAAGATTTTCACTTTGCCTTAAGAAAATATGCTGTCGCTTTTTACACACCTACAAAATTTCGCCACAGCCGTTTGCAACAGTTCAAACTAGCGCGCTCACACATACAGTGCGTTTTGCAGTTCCCGCAGCATGACGCCGCAGAACGGATAGCGCCGGTCGGGATTGCTCTCGATACACTTCATCACAACTTTCTCCAGCGCCAGCGGCACATCGGGATTATGCACGCGCAACGGCGTCGCCCCCCCCGGCTGCATCTGCGCCGCGAGAATCTCGCCCGGCGTCTCTCCCGGAAACGGTTTTTGGTAGGTCAACAATTCATACGCCGACACGCCAAACGCGTAGATGTCCGCGCGCCCATCGATCCCCTCGCGCTTCAATTGTTCCGGCGCCATATAACCCGGTGTGCCAGGGTTCTTCGAAAATTTCACCGGCTTCTCCGGCATGGGTTGCGCCATGTCAAAATCGATCAGCCGCACCGCGCCGTTGCGCGTCACCAAAATGTTCTCCGGTTTGAAATCCAGATGCATGTAGCCTGCCTCATGCACATGGCTCAAACCCGTGGCCGAATCGATCAGGATTTGCGCCACATTTTCCGTCAGCAACGGATCCTGCCGCGCATAAAGTTCCTTCAGATTTTCCGCCTCCACATAATCCATCAGCAGATAGCACGTCCCCTCCGCCTTGCCATGCTCGACATAGCCCACGATATGATCCTTGTCCGCGAGTTGTTCCAGCACCTCGCAGCCCTTGATGAAACGGCGGCGCGCGGTGAAATTGAACCGCAACTCGCGCTTCAATTTGCGCAAGGCATACGGCTTGCCGCGCCCGTCCGCCACCAGCCAGATCTCGGACATGCCGCCGCTGTTCAGCAACTCCCGGAGATAAAACCGGTCATACTTTTGTGATTCTGATATTGACTGCGCCATCGTGATAAAAAGTTAACACACGCCGTCGAGGTCGCGAATAAAATTTCTGGCGATAACTGCCATCTTGCATCTCATAAATTAAATCTTATAAAATCCTACGCTCTATCGCTCCAATCCAGCCCCGCCGGCAAAGTAAACCCCGCATATTCGATATGCAAAACGCGCCGCTGCCTGCCGCCCAAGGACTTGCTCGAAGCATGCAACAGCAGCGGCCGCATCAGCATCACATCCCCCGCCGCTGCGCGGCACAAATGTTCCGGATGCCTTTCCCGCAACTCCTCAATCTCCAACGCCGGCAGCCTTCCGTACTTGTGCGTGCCCGATAGCACGCGCATCGCGCCGTTCGTCTCATCGCAATCATCCAGATGCACGCGGATCGTCAGCATGCTTTGCAACAGCTCCACCGGCGGTTGCACATGCGGAATCCCTTCCTTCACGCTCCACACCGTGAACCCCGGCACCTCAATTTTTTCCTTCACCGCGATCGTCAAATCCTGATGCCACGCCACCAGCCAGTTCACATCCGCCGTTTTATTAAAGAACACCGCCCGTACCGAACGCGGCTCCGCCGGCAGATGCGGCCGTACCAGTTCGATCAGCTTCGCCAGATGCGCAAAGTGTGCCACCGCCGGTTCCGCCAGCAACCCACGCCGCCCCGCCCCCTCCACCACGCCCAAGGCCGTGCCCAACTGCTGCAGCTCATCCGCCGGCAACACCTTGGGCACGATCACAAACCCATATTGTTCGAGATGTTGATTCATCTGGCAAAAAGATAATCCGCATTTCAAAAAATTCACCCGCCATTTCAAAAGAGCGCCGGAGCGGGAACGGCTCGTCCACGCCACCCCCTCGTCAGAACGTCAATCCTGACAATTTCCCCTTACCCGTCCGTGTGAATCGGTGTCCATTGCCGGTTAAAATACCGATCATCCACCAACGCCCCGTCACCACGCTTATCTTGGGCATGAAAATATTTTTCATTTATTTTAACATTTTTTGTCAGAAATGACTTTTTGCTACGTAGTGCTATATGGAAACACGTTAAGGGCTGCGTGTTTATGTAATTTATACCAGCTCCGTCTGCCGGGAAAAATGGGGGGCGGGCTTTCAGGGAGCCGACGGAGCTGGTATTTGCATGCATTTTCAGGTCGCAAACCGGACTTTGGCTTATTTTTTTAAAGCCATGCGCCCGTGTAACTTGCTGCCCTGATTCGAAAATCTTTAAAATTTTATTTGCATTGCGTGTTATTTGGAGGTTCACTTTACACGTCACTTAATAAGGACACGTCGTATATAACCTATGATTTCAAACGAAAGACCTTCGCCGTATGGCCGGGGAAATAATGGCAACAGCTGGCATCAACCGTCCCAGCACAACCCGAATTACAATTCGAATTATAACCAAAACCCAAACTATAATCCGAACTACAATCCCAACTGGCAGCCCAAGGCGCCGGTTCGTGAAGACTCCCTGAAATCGGGCCAAATCCAGATCGAACGCAAAAATTTCATCTTCTCCCTTAAGGAAAATCCCCGTGGCCGCCTGCTGCGTATCACTGAAGATATCGCGGGACGCCATAATTCCATCATCATTCCCGCCACCGGCTTGCATGAGTTCAAGAAGTTGCTGGAAGAAATGATCAAGGCATCCGACGAGACCCCGCAGTCAAATCAGCCCCCGGCTTGATTCGGCGGATTTTGACCGGCAGTTGGCTTTCGCCCCTGTCACAACCGGCTGGTGCCGCTTCTGTTTGTGCGGCATAAACCTGAATTGCTTGGAACACATGCTTTCAGTGCGATTCTTCCTGCCGGTAAATGGCTGCCATCCGTTTCTGATAAACTTCAGCGGTCATGAATACGAAGTTATTGTACTGTCTGGCATGAACGGCAAATAGATGTTTTGCGCGTCAGAAGCCCTTTCCGGCACCGTTAACTCGCTTTTTCCGCCGGTGGGACCATCTCACCTTCCGCCACGGCCTCTGGTTTTTCTGCCGGCTTTTCCGCCGCCAGCATTTCTTCGAGTTCTTTGCCGTTCAGAAACTGGACCGGGTGCGTGACCACAAAAGCCAGTGCGTTCTCATCCGGTTCACCCCGGCTGACAATTATTGCCAGGTCCGCAAATACTTTCTTGCGGTTTTCCTCCGTGTCCCGGACCCGTACCAAGTCGATCACCGGTTCCTGCCAGCGGCTTGTCTCGAAGACTAAGGTTCGCCCCGCGCTGACCACCCGCACACCAAAACCCATCTGCATTTCCGTCCGGTGCAACGGCTCGAGCCGGAACGCATGCTTCTGTGCCGCCCGCGCCACCATTTGGTTAAGCTGTACGGCCGTCACCCCGCTGAATGGGTCTGCCATCACGTTTACCGCCGTCTTCTTATAGCGCTTCACTTCGACTCCGGCCAAGGCCATGGAAGCCGCAAAACAGCCTCCCTGTGCGTTACCCACCACCAAGCTGCTCGACCCCCACGAAAGTAGGGCGATGCTGTACAAAGTGCACCATCCTGTAAGGCCCAACCCTACAAGCTGCCATGATTTTACGCGGGTAAGAAGCGGGGCAGAAATAGCAGCGTGCATACAACAAAATTGCTGGGACAAATCGAGCAGTTTTTGCGCCAGCAATTGCATCACTTCACCAACTGCGTCCGTCACCCGCCTCCCTCATCGTGGCTTTACAGTATTATCAATACGAATTCGCACACAATGAAAGTGAACGTTGCTGTGCGCACGTCACCGCCTCCATCATGTGATCCCCGTTGCGTCCATTTTCAATACAACGGACAGCTTGGACGGGATGGACACAGTCACGGTACTTAAACAAGAACCGGCACCAGCATGTTGCCGCGAACCGTCAACTGATGCCAGAAAACGACCGCCACGGGGAAGGATTCCGCAACGTCCGCCTCCGGGCAAAAGCGTGCGAAACCAAAAGTGACTTCTAAAAAGGTTTGCGTAGATAGAATTTTTGATTCATAGGGAGTGGGTTGAACGATGAAGCCCTACCTGCTCCCCATCGAACCAACTACCCCTCTTTGGAGGGGTTCGTTGAACCGACAAAATTCTGGTAAATTTTTGCATCCACCAAGCCATTGAGCCATGATTGCCGCCACCATGACGCCGGAAAAAAAATATTTCGCATCACGGCTGGCCTTTGTTTTGGCTTTCGTCGCCCTGCTAAATCTGCGGACCGCCACCCCTGCCGCCGAAACATTGACCAACGCCGCTGACGTCCTCGCGTTGACCATGGAAGCGGCCCAATCTGGCGTTCCGGTTGATATCAAAGGCGTGGTCACCTACGCCGAAGCGAGTTGGAACGGAAAGTTTTTTATGCAGGACGCCAGCGGCGGCGTTTACGTGGACAGCCACACCAAGCCGCAACCGTGGCCCGGCGACCTGCTCGAAGTGACCGGCATCAGCCATCCCGGCGGCTACGCCCCGGTCATCACCAAACCTCATTGGAAAAAGCTGGGTACCGTGCCGCTGCCGGCGGCCAAACCCATTACGATTGACCGTCTGATGTCCGGCGCCGAGGACAGCCAGCGCATCGAGATTTCCGGCATCGTCCACAGCACAGAGATGAGCGGCAACCGGCTGGAAGTCGATCTGGCTTCCGGCGGCTACCGCGTGCGCGCCTTTGCCCCCCTTCCTCTGGATATCAACTTCCAATCGCTGGTTGGCGCCAACGTGCGCGTGCGCGGAACCGCCGCCGCCGCCGCCAACGCCGATTTGCGGCATTTTTTGAACGTGACAATATTTGTTCCGCAGTTCGCGGATATGCTCGTTGACGAAGTTGCGCCGGCCGACCCCTTTCAAGATCCGATCATACCGCTGAACGCCATCGCGCAATTTCGCAAGGACCGCTCGCCGGGCAGCCAGGTCCATGTCAAAGGTGTCGTGACCTACCAGCGGAAAGGCGAAGACCTGTTTCTCCACGATGCGACCGGGGGGCTGCAGGTCAAAACAAAACTGGCCGGGGCGGTCGCTCCGGGTTCCGTGGTGGAAGCGGTCGGTTTTCCGGCCGTCGAAAATTACCTTCCCGTGCTGGAGGACGCAGTCTTTCGCAAAACTTCCGACCCGCTGGTCGTCTTGCAGCCGACCAATGCTTTGGTTGCTGAGTTGCAAGATGGCAAACATCACGCCGATCTCGTCATCCTGCAAGGGCGTTTGATCGACCGGCTTGTGCGTGATGCCGGTCCGGATGCCATAAATAATAACGCAAGCATCCAAACCACCTTGGTGTTGCAAACCACCAATTCTGTCTTCGTCGCCGAAAAAAACACGACCGAGGAAAATGGTTTTCTGACCGCCATCCCCATCGGCAGCCTGGTGGAAGTCACCGGCATCTCGCTTCTGGAAAGCGGTGACAACGGAAAGACCAAATCATTCCGTGTGCTGTTGCCGACCTCCCACGATGTTCGCATCATCAAGAAGCCCGGCTGGTTCACGCCGCAGCGTCTGTTGATCAGCCTCGTCATCGTCCTTACCATCCTCCTCGTGGCCATCAGTTGGACCGTCATGGTCTCCAAGAAAAATCTGATGCTGAAATCCCTCGTCCGGGAAAAAGAGACCGCGCAGCATGAATTGCAGGACGCCCACGATCAACTCGAAGAGCGCGTCAAGGAACGCACCGTACAGCTCAAGGTCGAGATGACCGCACGCAAGGAATCAGAACTGCAATTTCGCGCCGTCCTGACCGAACGCACCCGGCTCGCCCAAGAACTGCATGATACTTTGGAACAGACCCTCACCGGTATCGCCCTGCAACTTGACCTCGTCGCCAACCAGTTCGAGAAAAAGCCGGACAGCGCCACGCACCATCTGAAGCTCGCCCGCAATCTCATGCGGCAAAGCCAGGTGGACTTGCATCGTTCCGTTTGGGGCTTGCGCAGCCGCGCTGAAGAAAGCTTCAACCTGTCCAACGCACTCCTGACCAGCGGGCGCCAGCTCACGGATGACACCGCCATGCGTATCGAGGTCGAAACCACCGGTGCCACGGATTCACTTTCTGAGATCACCGAAGAAAATTTGCTGCGCATCGGCCAGGAAGCCATCACCAACGCTGTCAAACATTCCGGCGCCCACCTGGTCAAGATCCGCCTCGAACTCAACCCGCGAAAAATCATCCTCCACATCAAGGACGATGGCAAAGGCTTCGTCCCCGAAACCTGCGCCGGCCCCAAGGACGGACACTTTGGCCTGTTAGGGATCCGTGAACGCACGGAGCGCCTCGGCGGCCAGGTTTGGATCGCTAGTGCGCCGGACAACGGCACCTCCATCCGCGTCGAAATCCCTCTCCACGCGCCGAACGGCCACCAACCGCAGCCGGCGGCCAACGAATTATCATGAAGAAAGAATTTAACATCCGCATCCTCGTTGCGGACGATCATTACGTCGTTCGCATGGGCGTGATCGCCATCATCAACAACGAGCCGGATCTGGAAGTCGTCGCCGAGGCCGCCAATGGCACACAAGCCATCCAACTGTTCAACCAGCACAAACCCGACCTCATCCTGCTCGATTCACGGATGCCGCTCAAAGGCGGGGTCCAGGCCGCCAAAGAGATCCGCGCCCAAAACCCCGGAGCCCGCATCCTCATGCTCACGGCATTTGATGGCGATGAAGACATCCACAAGGCGCTGGACGCCGGCGCCAAAGGTTATGTGCTGAAAAGCGCCACCGGCGAACAGCTCGTCCCCGCCCTGCGTGCCGTCGCCGCCGGTGACAGTTGGATTCCCAAAGAAGTCGCCGCGCGGCTCGCCAAACGCAAAGAATTCGAACCGCTCACCCCGCGCGAGCTCGAAGTGCTGCACGAACTCGCCAAGGGTCTCGCCAACAAGCAGATCGCCGATGTGATGAACATTTCCCAGCACACCGCCAAAGGTTATCTGAAAACCATCCTCACCAAGCTGCACGTCGCCGACCGCACGGAAGCCGTCACCGTCGCCATCCAGCGCGGCCTTATCCAAATTTGATTAAGCGGAAAAATTGAGTCAAAGACCATCGAACACCAGCGGCTGAATTCGGCATTTTGGCGCCGAAAAAACAAGGCATCCAACTGATGTCCCCTCTCCTTCAGGGAGAGGGTAAGGGTGAGGCGGAAAACGACGCCCCGCAAAAGACCACCCGATAAAACTCACCGTTGCTCTACACCGCAAAATTCCCCGGCAACCACCCGCGCTCCACGCAGTGCCTAAAATTCCACTCCGATTCACGCTGCAGTTTATAACTCCAGAAAAACCACCCGCGCGTCCCCTCGTAGTTCAGCAATTGCGTATCCGCATATGCGCGAGTGACGTATTCCACCTGCAACGGCGAGAGCCCGGACATCGCATGCCCCGGCAATGACAACGACCATTCACCCACGATGGTCGGCAACTCTTCACGCTGCATATCATCCAGGGTTTCCTTGCGGTTGACGGCAAACGTCAAATGCTCCATCGCCGTGCGCCCCTTCGCCTTTTCATCGAAACACTGGTAAAGGTGCGTATCCAAAATGACGTTGCTGAACGCCGGCTCCTGCATGAAATTTTTCCACGCCAGCGCCCGGAACGAATCGTGAAACACCACGGCCACGCCGGGATCCAGATGTTTGCGCATCACCACATAGGCGTCCTGGTAAAACTGCTGCAAGATCTCCAGCGGCACTTCGTCCTTGGGTTCGTTCAGCAATTCAATGCCGTACAAGGACGGGTGCTTGCCGTATTTTTGCGCAAAACTTTCCAGGATGCGCACGGTCTCCTGCACGTTTTTTGGATCGGTCCAGTTGATTGCCCCGCTGCGCCCGCTGTGATCCCAGCCGTTCTGGCTGCCCGGCGCTCCGTGCAGATCCAGCAACAGTTTCAGATCATTTTTCCGGCATTGCTCCAAGGCAAAATCGACGTAGCGCGAACTCTCGACGTAAGGATTCGGCGCTTCGAGCGCCCAATATCCCACGGGCAGGCGCACGGCGTTCAGCCCGCAATTTTTTATCCATTTGAAATCTGTTGCCGTGATGAAGGTTTCGCGATGCTGTTCCAGGCGCTTGTGCGCCTTGTCGCCCAGCGAGAGACACAGGTTATATTCATCCCCTGCGGTTGTATCGCGATAGACATCCGGCACCATCCATTTTTCCAGCACCAGCCAGCCACCGAGATTTACCCCGCGCAATTTGCCGCCGGCCGGAGATTTTGCCCGTGAAGACTGTTTGCCACCATGAGCAATTGGCGCGTCTTGCGCCAGCACCAGCCCCGGCGTGCTCGCCGCCGCCAGCGTCAGGGCACCGCCCAGCGTTTTTTGGATGAAATCTCTGCGGTGCATATTAAAAATAGTAGTTAATGATTCAATACTTCAGTCCGTAACCAAACGCGAACAGGGGCTTCTCCGCCCCGTCTCCCGCCCGGACATGCTGGTTGCTCGCTGGCCAGGTACGCGACGTCTTGCCGGTGAATTTATGATCACCAAACAGCACATCCGCCACCCCCTGCCCCTCCGTCCCCGGCAACCAAGCCGCCACGAAAGCGCTGCTGTCCGCCAACGCCGAATTCAAGATCAGCGGCCGGCCGGAAAGCAGGATCGTCACCACTGGCGCGCCAGATGATTTGACCTTGGCGATCAAATTCAGGTCTGCTTCCGGCAGATTCAAATCATGCCGGTCACCCTTCATCTCCGCATACGGTGCCTCGCCCACGACTACGATCACCGCATCCGCTCCCGCCACATCGCTGCCATCGGCCGAAAAGGAGACCACAGTTTCCGGCGAAGCGGTCTGGCGGATGGCGGTAAGAATCGTCGTGCCGCCCGAAGTGACCGCACCTTTGCGCCCCTGCCAGTCGATCGTCCAACCGCCACACTGCACACCCAGGTCATCCGCCGCTTCACCGACCACCACGAGATGCTTCAACTTTTTCGCCAGTGGCAGCGCATGATTTTCATTCTTCAAAAGCACAAGCGATTCGCTCACGCATTCGCGCGCGATCTCACGGTGCGCCGGCGAACCGATCGCTTCCGTCAGTTTCGGATCCGTCGCCGTGCTGTCAAAAATCCCCATCTGAAATTTGACGAGCAATATCCGCCGCACCGCGTCATCGATGCGCGCCTGCGAAACCTTGCCTTCAGCCACCAGCGCCTTCAAATCGTCGATGAATTCGACAAAATTTCCTTTTTTGCCCGGCCCATACGGAATCATCACCATGTCGAGCCCCGCATTGACGGACTGCTCCACATCATATTTATAGTCCGTGGAGATCTGGTCGATCGCCGCCCAGTCGGATACCAGAAAGCCTTTAAACCCTAATTCGCCCTTGAGGACATCCGTCAGCAGATATTTATTTCCATGCATTTTCTTCCCGTTCCAACTGCTGTACGAAACCATGATGGAACCGACCCCGGCCTTGATCGCCGCCTGATAGGGTGGCAGATACAGCTTCCGCAACGTCGTTTCGTCGCAAACGGTATTGCCCTGGTCCTTGCCGTTTTCTGTACCACCATCACCAATGAAATGTTTCGCGCATGCCAGCACGGTGCCCGAATCCGATGAAAGCGCCTTGCCTTGCAGGCCGGTCACCGCCGCCGCCCCCAGTTCGGAAACCAGCGCGGTGTCTTCACCGTAACTTTCATAAGTGCGCCCCCAGCGTTCGTCTTGCGCGACCGCGATGCACGGGGCAAAGGCCCAGCGGATGCCCGTTCCCGCCACCTCCTCGGCGGTCACGCGCTCAGCGCGCCGGATAAGTTTCGGATCATGCGTCGCTCCCAAGCCGACGTGATGAGGAAAGATCACCGCCCCGTCGATGTTGTTGTGGCCGTGTACCGCATCGATGCCATAAAGGATTGGAATCTTCAGTCGCGTCTGCAACGCCTGCGCCTGAAATTCCTGCTCCAAATTCAGCCACGCCTGCGGTGAATTGCCCGCCGCCGGGTCAGAACTGCCGCCGCTCAGCACGGAACCGAGAAAATATTTGGCCACGTCCGCCCGGTCCGTTAACACGCCGGAATCCACCTGCACCATCTGACCAATCTTTTCATCCAGCGTCATCTGCGCCAGCAACGCATCGGCCTTTGCATCCGCCGAAGCGCCGTGTGCCTGAAAAATCAGATTCGAGGCGAGAAAAAATCCACTGAAGAATATCGGGAGACGAAAAACGGGGCGCGATGATGTGCTTGATGGAGACATATTTGCCTTAATTGACTAAATCGCCGCCTTCTCGACCATCCCTATTTAGGGGGGGATGACTTCCCTTCTGCGGTATGAGAAATTTGTGAATCACCGCATGAAACTGGCACAGCTCTTTTTTGTCCTGACACTTGCGATGAGCTTGCACGCGGACCAATTTGATACCCTGCGGCTATATTGGCAGACCAACCTCATCAATAACGGCTCCAGCCCCTCCAGTGTTGCCAGCACGGCCAACAGTTACTGGAGTTCCATGAGTACCAGCCCCACCCGCACCTACCTCTGGAGCGACCTGCCCTTTGGTTCCGTCTCCGCCAACATTGTCTCCACCTACGACCGCTTGCAAGCGATGGCCTTGGCGTGGGCGACTCCCGGCAGTTCCCTCCAAAACAACGCGGGCTTGGCGGCAGCCGTGGCCGGCGGACTGGATTGGATGAACACCAACGTCTACACCACGACCGCCACGGAATATAACAATTGGTTTCATTGGGAAGACAGCGGACCGCAGGCGCTGAATAACACCGAAGTTTTATTGTACCCGTATCTGACCGGTACGCAGATCAGCAATTACTGTGCTGCCGTGGATCACTACAGCCCCGTCGGTTATCCCGCCAATGCCGCGACCTTTGGCTGGATGACCGGCGCCAATACGGCAGACAAAGTCCTGGTCGTGGGCATCCGGGGAATTTTGGGCAAGAGCGCCAGCCTGGTGACCACCGCGACAAATAATTTAAGCCCTGTATTCGCCTATGTCACCAGCAGCGACGGTTTTTATCGCGACGGTTCATTTGTTTTTCACGGCAACATCGCCTACAACGGACACTACGGCCTCGTACTCCTCGGCGATATCCCGACCATCGTGGACCTCTTTCAGGGCTCGCCTTGGCAGATCACCGACACCGGTTTGACCAATGTCTACAACTGGGTTTTTAATTCGTTCGAACCCTTCATCTATCATGGCGTCATGATGGACATGGTGCGCGGACGGATCGTTTCGTGGTCTTATGAGACTGCGTCCGGCGACGGCTCTGGCGCAATTTCCGCCGCCCGCCAAATCGCCCAATTCGCCCCGGCCAGCACCGCGACCGCGTTGAACAACTGGGCCAATTCACCCCAACTTCCGCCAGGCCAGTTTCACTTCCCCGCCATCGATCGTGTGGTGGCGTTGCGCACCGGATTTGGTTTCGGCATCAGCATGTCCTCCAGCCGCATCGCGAATTACGAGTCCATTAACAGCGGCAACCTTCATGGCTGGTTCACCGGCGATGGCATGACGTATCTATATCTCGGCAACAGCGAATCCCAATTCGCCAGTGACTTCTGGCCGTCGGTTGATCCCTATCACTTGCCCGGCACCACCGTGGAAACGAACTCCCACGCCAACTCCGCCGGCGAAGCCCAGACCACTGATCAAAATTGGGTCGGTGGCGCGCAAGTGAAAAGCACCTACGGCATCGCCGGCATGTCCCTGCATTCATGGAGCACTTCTTTGACCGGCAGAAAATCTTGGTTCATGCTCGATAATGAAATTGTCTGCCTTGGTGCCGGCATCACTTGCGGCGGCCCGGCCGAGGTTCATACCACGGCGGAAAATCGCCGCCTCGGTTCCCCCATCGCAAACACGTTCACCTTGAACGGAAAATCCATCACGCCAACGCTGGGCTGGAGCACAAACCTGTCCGGTGCCACTCCATCATGGTGCGCCTTGAGCGGCGTGGGTGGCTATTATTTTCCCGCCGGTTCGACTAATCTGCAAGCCGGCTTCCTCGCCACCAGCGGTAAATGGTCGGACATCAATTCCGGCGATGACTCCACGACTTACACGGATAACTATCTGAAACTTTGGTTCAACCATGGGCTGCT
Source organism: Verrucomicrobiia bacterium (assembly GCA_035943555.1). Classification (GTDB taxonomy): domain Bacteria; phylum Verrucomicrobiota; class Verrucomicrobiia; order Limisphaerales; family UBA11358; genus UBA11358. The sequence continues at coordinate 10,681 of DASZCA010000444.1, read as the reverse complement.
GCCAACCAATGCTGCATACGCTTACGTCATCCTGCCCAATTTTAGCACTACCAGCGTCAGCAACTACGCGCTGAATCCGGATATCCTCATCTTGACCAACACGCCCTTCATGCAGGCCGTGAAAAAAATGTCGCTCGGCATTGTCGCCGCAAATTTCTGGACCAACGGCACACACACCGCTGATCTGGTTTCAGTGAACAACAAAGCCTCGGTCATCACGCTAGAAAGTTCCAACAGCATCGCCGTTGGCCTGTCCAATCCGACCCAGACCAATAGCGGCGCCATCACGGTGACGCTCAATCGCTCCGCCACCGGCACCATCGCGGCGGACCCCGGCGTGACCGTGGTGCAGTTGTCACCGCAAATCATTTTCTCTGTCAACGTCAGCGGCTCTCACGGGCAGACCTTTCAGGCATCATTCGCGTATTCCAATTCCATTTTACCGGCCTTGAACAATGTGACTCCCGCCGGTGCCGGATTGTTTCAATCTACCAACATGCTCGCTTTCAATGCGGTTTCCGCCGTCGGCATTCTTTCCAGTAATATCAGCGTGACCTTGAATGGCGTACTCGCAACCAACCTCGCCTTCAACGGTTCCACCACCAATTGGAACGTTGGCGTTCCGTTGATCCCTAACACTGTTTACACCGCAGTCATCACAGCGACTGACCTCAATGGCTACGTCGTCTCGACCACCAAGTCGTTTGATACCTTCAGCTCGGCTAATTACATTTGGGAAGCGGAGGATTATGATTATGGCGGCGGACATTACATCGATAACTTTCAAACCAATGCCTATGCCGGCTTGAACGTCGTGACAAACGTCGATACCAGGCAGGTCAATTTCGCCGGAACATTTCTTTACCGGCCCTCCGGGATGGATTCGGAAATCAACGGCGATACTATCCGCCCGGCCTACAACGGAACCGGTCATTCCGATTACAGCATCGGCTATTTCAGCGCTGGCGCCTGGGCGAACTACACCCGGCACTATCCGGCGGGCAGTTACAATGTCTACGCCCGGCTCGCGGCGGGCGGCGGTGCCACGACCTGTACGTTTTATCGCGTCACCGGCGGCTGGGGCACCACCAACCAAACCACCAATTTACTGGGCACCTTCTCCGTTTCGAATAATGGTTGGGAGAACTACAATTATATTCCGCTTAACGACAGCCTGGGAAATCTCGTGACCGTGAACCTCACCGGTCCCACGAACACGCTGCGACTCGCTCGCCCCACCACTGCCGCCGCCGATTGCAATGCGAACTTTCTGATGCTGGTGCCCGTGTTTGGTGCGAACGCCTTTCCCAGCGGCACCAACATCACTATCACGTTTCCCTCCCAATCCGGCTTTAATTATCAGGTCCAATACAAAAACAACCTCGGCGATGCCAGTTGGAATCCTCTTCTGGATATTGCCGGTGACAACACGGCAAAATCCGTAAACGATCCCGCCATCAACACCGCGCGCTTTTACCGCGTGCAGATCCATTGAACAACCAACCCAAATGAAAAACCCGTCCAAACTCATCACTCTTTTGGCCGCCTGCCTCCTGCTGGCCGGCATCAACGTTTGCCCTGCCGCCAAATTCAAGGTGATCGCTTTCTACACCGGTAAAAGCGATCTGGCGCATATCAGCTATGTGCATGAGGCCAACCGCTGGTTTCCAAAAACGGCCACCAACAATGACTTCACCTACGAAGCGACCACCAATTGGGACAACCTGAACGACGCGTTCCTCTCCCAATATCAAGTCGTGCTTTTTCTGGATACCCGGCCCGAAAAGCCAGAGCAACGCGAGGCCTTTCAGAGGTACATGGAACACGGTGGCGCTTGGATGGGCTTTCACTTCGCCGCCTTCGCCCTGACACCCTCGGACTATCCGCAAAATTGGGACTGGTATCACAATGTGTTTCTCGGCTCCGGCCAGTATAAGAGCAACACGTGGCGGCCCACCTCGGCCGTTTTAAAAAACGAAGATCCTTCATATCCCGCCACGGCCCATCTGCCCGCCACTTTCAAATCCTCCCCCAATGAATGGTACCGCTGGGAAAACGATTTGCGGACCAACTCCGATATCAAAATTCTCCTGTCCATCGATCCGTCGAGTTTTCCGCTGGGCACCGGCCCCAAGCAATACGAGATCTGGCACAGCGGCTATTACCCCGTGGTGTGGACCAACACCAAATTCAAGATGATCTACGTTAACATGGGCCATAACGACATGGACTACGAACACAAGACCAACAAGGAGTTGTCCTTCACTTTTGATAACGATATCCAAAATCGCTTCATCACTGATAGCATTCTCTGGCTCGGCACCGGTAAAAAGCCCTGATCAATTAAACCGTATGCGCTATCAGCCGCCGTTGATGTTTTGTCTCGCCGCCTTGTTAATGTCGGCCGAGCTCAAAGCATCCGCTGCGGATTTACCGGCGCCAAATGGGGCAAATGTGCCGGCCACCGCGATCGATGTATCCGCCATCGACCGCGTCCGGATTCTTAAAGCCGCCGATGACGCGTTAAATCTTGAACCGCCTACCATCACCAAATATCCGGCCAATGGTAGCGCGGGCGGCTTGCACGATTTTTATTCAAATGCGGATTATTTCTGGCCCGATCCGGCCAAACCGGATGGATTGCCATATATCGAACGCGACGGCGCCTCCAATCCCGGCAATTTCATCCAGCACCGGCTCGCCATCCGCGAACTGCGCGATGCCGTCGCCGCGCTAGGTGCCGCCTACAAAATCACCGGCAACGACCATTATGTGACCAAGGCGGTGGAACTGTTGCGCGTGTTCTTTCTCGACCCGCAAAGCAAGATGAACCCGAATCTGCAATACGCGCAGGCCGTCCCCGGTCGATCTCCCGGCCGCAGTTATGGCATCATTGATGGATTGCATCTCGCCGAAATTCCGCCCGCCATCATGGTCATGCAAAAATCTCCGGCCTTTCCGCCGGTAGTCCTGACTGGCTTGAAACAATGGTTTCAAGCCCTGGCAGTCTGGATGCTCACCAGCCAAAATGGTCAAACTGAGGCTGCCGCCAAAAATAATCATGCAGTCGCCTTTTGGTTGCAGGTCGCCGTCTATGCGCGCTTTACCGGCGACGTGGAAAAACTGGATCAGTGTCGGCAACAGTTCAAAACCATCCTGCTCGCCAATCAGATGGCGGCCGATGGCAGTTTTCCCTTGGAATTAAAACGCACCAAGCCCTACGGCTATTCCATTTTCCAATTGGATAATCTCACCACGCTCTGCCTTGTTCTTTCGACCAAGGATGAAAGCTTGTGGGATTTCACCTTGCCGGATGGGCGCGGCCTCAAAAAATCTGCGGAATTTTTATATCCCTATCTGGCGGACAAATCAAAGTGGCCGCACTCTCCTGATATCCAAGCATGGGACGCCTGGCCTGCCCGTCAGCCCGACCTGCTGTTTGCCGGCCTCGCGTATGGCGAACCAAAATATCTGGAATTGTGGAAAAAACTCCCTCCCGATCCGACCGACGCTGAAGTCCGCCGCAATATTGCCATCACCCAACCCATCCTCTGGTTACCGCTGATGAAATAGAGATGTATGGTTCGTTGGTTGGAGACGTCAGGCTGTTCCAGTCATCACATTGGCCACGCTGTAGATCAGGACGGAGATATTGTGAAAGGAAGCTCGCTTCTCCAATGTCATCCCCATTTTTTCAGCCACCCGGATTGAAGCGGCATTCTCAGCTTCGATGATTGAAATCAGGCGGCGCAATCCAACGTTCTTAAATCCGTGATCGCGGCACGCTTGGGCGGCTTCCGTCGCCAGGCCAATCCCCCAACAGTCCCGGCGCATCCGGTAACTGATCTCGAATTCCTTTTTCCCCTCAACTTCTTGGACGCAGATTCCACACTCGCCGACACATATGCCATCGCTTTTTCGTACGACCGCCCACTGCCCCAGGCCATCACGGGAATAACGCTTCAAACAGGCGGGCAGATATTTGGTTTGAATGTCTTCCCAAGTTAACGGCCCTCTGATGGAAAAACGCATGACCTCCGGATCGCCCAGAAAGCTGAAGAGCGGTTCCACATCGCTGTCATTAAATTTCCGCAGGATGAGACGCGGCGTTTCACAAACAATGGGCGTTTCCACGATATTAGGTGGCGACGACCTTTTCCGAGTAAAATTCCGCCGTCGCCTTCAAACCTTCCGCCAGGCTGCCTCGCGGCACAAACCCGGTCGACTCCAGCCGTTTGATGCTGGCCATGGAATGCTTCACATCGCCGGCGCGTTCCGGCACATGCCGCAGCCTGGAGCGGGAGCCCGTCTGATCACAGATCGTTGCGGCCAGGTCATTGATGGTCATGCGCACCCCGCCGGCGACGTTGAAAACTCCGTTGACCGTCGGCAGCGTGGCAAAGTGGGCATTCGCCGCCGCCACTGCTTGCACAAAAATAAAATCCCGCGTCTGCTTGCCGTCTCCGTAGATGGTAATCGGGTCGTGGTTCAACGCGCGCCGCAGAAAAACCGGGATCACTGCCGCGTACTCGCTGCCCGGGTCCTGGCGCGGGCCAAAGACGTTGAAATAACGCAGGCAGACTGTTTGCAGTTTTCCGCTTTCAACAAATTCACGGCACAACCGCTCGCCCTCCAACTTGGTGGTCGCATAAGGGGTTTTCGGTTCCGGCGGCATGGACTCGACTTTAGGTACCACCGGGTTGTCTCCGTAGATCGCTGCCGTGCTGCTGAACACCATTTTTTTGACACCCGCCTTGGCCGCTTCTTCCAGCACCACGCGCGTGCCGTTGATGTTGATGTCTTCGCACTCTGCCGGCTTTGCCAAGGATTCCGGCACGCTCGTCGTTGCGGCCAGATGAAAGATATAATCAACACCCTGCACCGCTTGGCGAACCGCCGCGCGGTCGAGGATTGAGGCTTCAATAAGTTCGTGCTTCAACCCGGCGAGGTTCTCTCGGAAACCGGAACGCAGGTTGTCCAGCACCCGCACTTCTCCATTGTTCTGAAAATGTTCAACGATATGGCTGCCGATGAAACCGGCGCCACCTGTGACTAATATCTTCATCAATTTATTTCCACCAATCAGCTTACGGATTCCTCTGATAGCCATCCCCTGCCCCAATCTGGGCTGTGACGACCGGGCAGTTTGCCCCGTTTAAGGCGGATTGTGAAATAAAAACTGGCGGCCTAAACCGAACACGGCGCCAGTACCGCATCCGCCATGCCATGCACGATTTTCTTGTCCGCCGGAACGATCGTCGCCAGCACGCCGCCCAGTTGCGGGCGCGCCGCGTCCCCTTCTCCGCTGACAAAATAATACGGGCACAACCGCGCTCGGCCCTTCATCGGCACCACTTCATTTTTTGTGAAATCAAACCAGCTCGTTTCCACCTGCGTCGGCTTGTGAAAGCGTTGCAACACGCTTGGCGAAGTTCCAAAATTATTCAGGGCTGCGTCTACGGCCGCGCTCCAATCCGCCTGCGACAGGTCGCTGCCCAGATAGACACCGCGAGCGCCCCAGGCGTTTTCCGAGAAGCCGGACACCTTCAAAATCAGGTCGCGCTCCTTCTGCGAAAGCGCTTTGAGCTGTGACCAATCCGTGAGATCCAATCCCGGCAGCGCCGCGTGCGGCGGTAACGGCGCCGGATCGACCAACCAGGTGTAGGGAATGACCTTCTTCAACCGAGCGAGAAAACCTTCACCCAATTCCTGCCGCCAAAAATTTTGCAGATTCCGGTTCCACAGCAGCGCGAACAGCATCTTTTCCTCGAACATCGGCTTCGGCGGCGGTGTCAGGCGGATTTTCTTTTCCGATGCGAGCTCAAAAATCTTTTTCGCATTCACCACGTTCGGCAAATCAAAGAGTTCAAAAAATCGGTACACGGCATCACCGTCCTTAAAATCCATAAACGCCGAATCCTGAATTCGGAATTTGTCATTCGTCATTTGCTTGGCCACCCATTCCATTTCCGGCCGGTACGTTTTGGCTTCTTCCGAAACAACGATTTGAACCTGCTTGGCATCTCCAAAGATGGATTCAAACCCGCGAATCATTCCATCGGCACCGCCGAGCACCTGCCCGCCCGCCTTCGAATACGTCTGATTCAGCCAGCCCGTGAGACCGATGCCTCCCGGCACCGAATCTAGCTCCGTAATGCTGATACCGTTTTCCGTCAACAAGACATCGGGCCGGATCACGCGCGGCACCTCATTTTTGAACGCTGCGGAACGTTGCAATTCGATCAACTCCGGCGGCTTGCCCAAGTCCAGCCAGCGCGCCACCCATTCCGGCTGCTTGCCATCAACGCTCTTGCGATACAGCAAATTCACCGCACGATAAAACTGTAACAATACACGTCCGAGCGATTCAATCTCCTTCGCCAGTTCGTCTCCCAGAGGAAACGGTGCCGGTGAAACCTTCCATTCCAACCCGGCAAACAAACCGCCGGAGGGCAATGAATCGCGGACAAACTTGGCCCGTTCAGGAGGTGAAGTCATAAGTTTATTAACCGAACAGAAACAGCATCAAAAAAGCCAAGGACTAGGCCCTGATCTGCCCGGTCCCGATGCCCAGCCACTTGTAGCTGGTCAATTCATCCAGCCCCATCGGGCCGCGCGCGCCGATCTTGTCCGTGCTGATGCCGATCTCCGCGCCCATGCCGAACTCGCCGCCGTCGGTGAAGCGCGTGCTCGCATTCCAATACACCGTCGCCGAATCCACCTCGGCGAGAAACTGTTTCGCCCGAACCTCATTCTTCGTCACAATGCTGTCCGAATGCGCCGAGCCGTAAAAATTGATATGGTCGATCGCCGCCTTCACGCCATCCACCACGCGCACGTTCAGGATATAATCATTGTATTCCGTAAAATAATCCTGCTCCGTCACGCTGCGTAGTTTTGCCTCCGGCACCTTCAGTTTTGAACTGAAAACTTCCCGTGACACGCCATCCGCGCGCAATTCAACATGCTTTCCAAAAAGCTTTTCGCCGATGACGGGGAGAAATTTTTCCGCGACCGCTTTATCCACCAGCAACGTCTCTGCCGCATTGCACACGCCGGGCCGCTGCACCTTCGCGTTCATCACGATCTCTTCCGCCATCTTCAAATCGGCATCCGCATCCACAAAGACGTGACAAACGCCCTTGTAATGCTTGATGACCGGCACCTTCGAGCAGTCGGTCACGGCCCGGATGAGGCTCTCGCCGCCTCGGGGCATGCATAGGTCAATATATTGCGTTAGCGACAGCAAAATGGGAATCGCCTCACGATCCGGCGTCGGCACCACTTGAATGGCATGCTCAGGGAACCCTTGATGAGCAATCTTGCCCGCCTCGATCATCGTCTTCGCGATGATCTGATTTGAGTTCAATGCCTCCTTGCCGCCACGCAGGATGGTGGCGTTGCCAGACTTGAAACACAGGCTGGCCGCGTCTGCCGTCACATTGGGGCGTGATTCATAGATGATCACCACCACGCCGATAGGCGTGGAAATCTTTTGCAGCTTCAACCCGTTGGGACGCGTACGTTCATCAAGAATCCTTCCGACGGGATCGCCGAGCACCGCAACCTCCCGGAGGCCTTTGGCCATGCCAGCGATGCGTTTGTCATCCAGCTTAAGCCGGTCCAGCATCGCATTTGAAAGCCCGTGGCTGGCGCCGAACTCCATGTCCAAAGCGTTGGCTGCTTTGATGGCGGCGGCGTTCTGTTCCAACGCCGTGGCCATCGCCAGCAGGCAGGCGTTCTTCTCCGCCGTGGTCAGCTTGGCCAGTTCGCGCGACGCCACCTTGGCCTGTTTGGCCAGTTGCGTCATTTGTTCCGTCAGATTCATGCTCTCAGTCTATTTCAGTCTTTCCGCTCAAAAAAGGGGAAACCGCGCCCATGCGCCGGTTAATGTCACCTTAAATTTAAGAATTTCAAGATTTTGCCGATATCAGCCCATGAACGTCAGCATGTGGATGGCACATGATCCCGCCACGATCACGCCGGAAACCTCGGCCACCGAAGCGGCAAAGTTGATGGCGCAAAGGCATGTGCGGCGGCTGCTGGTCGTCGAACCGCGATCAAAAGGACTGCATCTTTTGGGTATCATTTCGGCAAAAGACGTGATCCATGCCTTTCCACCGCACGTCAATCCCTTTGCCATCGAAGGACCGGATGCGCATGTGACCCGCACAACCGTGGGGGAGATCATGACGGCCAATCCGCGGGCCATTTCGCCGGAAACACCGCTGGAAGAGGCAGCGGCCTTGATGTGCGAACTTAAAATCGGATCGCTGCCGGTGCTGCGCGACAAGACGCTGGCGGGTATCATCACCGAGTCTGATATTTTCCGGGCGTTTGCAAGTTTCTTTGGATCAGATGAAAAAGGAGCGCGAATCACGTTTGATACGACCCAAGGGGAAGATGTTTTTGAACTCATGGGAAGTCTTTCCAAACGACATAAACTAAAAGTCTCCAGCCTTATCCGGACGCAGCACGATGAACTGCCGGTCTGCGTGGTACGGGTGGTGGGCGACGGAGTGGATCAGATGCTTGATGAACTTTGGAATTCCGGCCATCCGGTCGTCAACGTCATCAGATTTGAAAAGCCGGTCCAAAACGCGTCCCGGCCGGCAACAACGGTCCCGTTCGAACCATTTCTGTCGCACAAACCCGGATCTTGCGGCCTCTATCCCTCGACCTGAATAAATTCACGATCAATTCACGCGCGCCGCCTTCATCAGTGCCGCCGCCAATTCCTCGGGCGTCCAATCATTGCCGTCAAACTGACAAAAAATCTTCCGGTTAGGGTCCAGCACCACCGTGCGTAAATTATGGGAAATGGAGCCTTCCTCACGCCAGAAATGCAGATCCACCTTGGGCGCCAATCCGGCCAGCGTATTGGTGGAGGCCACGGCAAAAAACCAACGGTTGGTATCGTTCGAGCGGTAATAGTTCCCAAAACTTGCCAGCACATCCGGCTTGTCAAAATCCGGGTCAAAGGAGATGGAAAGCAATTCCCAATTCGCCGGCGCATTGGTCCGCTTCAGCAAAAAATCCCTCGCCTCGGCAAAATTTCGGTTCATACGCGGACAAAATTCCGGCAGCGAACAACTGGTAAAGAAGAAAGTAAACGCCACCGCTCTGCCCTGAAAATCAGAAAAACGAAGCACTTTTCCATTCTCACCCATGAATTCATAATCCGGCAACACATCTCCCGCCTTTAGTTCCGCCGTCGGCGCATGAAACGTAAAAGTGTTGTTCGTGACATCAACGATGTGGTGCGCCACAAATCGTAACCCCTCGATCCAGTCATCATTCTCCGTGACCGCCAGCTTGAATGTCACCTCGTCATTTGCCCCCAGCCCGGCCAGTTCATTGGTGTTCCTGACCGTGAATTCCATGGTCATCGCCGCCATGTAGCCGGGAATCTGCTCGTGTTTGACCGTCGCCTTGCGGAGGTCTGGTGAAATCTGCTGGATGACGCCGTGAACGTCATAGGTCTTCACCGCCGGGACTGGCGCTGACGGAGTTTGCAGGGGTTGCGCTGATTTTTCTCCGCATCCGGCGATTGCCAGCAGCGCACCAAACAATAAAAACTTCAATTTCATGAGGTTTTTCAATGCTCTTTCCGCAGCAGTTCAATCTCCGCTGCGACCGCCGCCGGGGTTTCCACCCTCAACCCGTCAAAAAACATCCGCACCCTGCCCTGCTTGTCCACCAAGGCGATACGCTCCGTGCCCCCAAAATTCCCCGGCATCGAGTTAAACGGATTATTCGTCTCCGTCGCCAAAAAACTGGTGCCAATCACGTCATGCAACTGCGCCTGATCGCCGGTCAGCAAATACCACCGGTTGGTATCCGCCCCGTAACGCGCGCCCCACTTCGCCAGCACCGGCACCGTATCCGAACGCGGATCCACGGTGAACGAGAGCAGCCGCACACCCGGTTCATTCGTGGTGAGTTGCTGGATCTGCGACATGCTGTGACTCACCTCCCGGCACGTCAGCGAACAGCTAGTGAATAAAAAACTCACGGCCAAAACTTTTCCGTCCACATCATGACGGCTGACCGTCTGGCCGGTGCTGTCAGTGAAAGAAAAATCCTTCAACCACCGCGAATGATCCGGCTCCATCCCCCGCACCTTTTCCTTGTGCGAGAATGCCACCACCGCCAGCCAGCTGCCGATGCCCGCAATGACCGCCAGCGCGACGACGATGCCGAAAAACAGCTTCTCCTCGCCGCGCGGGGCGGTTTCATTGCTGGCAGTTTCTTCCGGCATTTTTAGAATTTCCAGGTCAGCGCCGCATGGATGCGATAATCTGGCACGACCTGCACACCGGTGTTATCGATGCTCACCGGCAGGTCCGCGCCGAGCTGCGCGCTCAACTGGTCGCCCCAACTATAACTCAATTGCGGCCCGAGATAAACTGCCGTCGCCGCCGAATCTTCATCCGCAACGCCATAGAATGTATCCCTGCCCTTGCTGTCCCCGGATGTCACCACCTGCAGCGCAAGCGTCGATTTTTGACCAAGCCAGAGATACACACCAGGCCCGCCATTCCACGTCCAATCGTTCGCATAACGGTGACCAAAATCCCCGCGCGTGCGGATGGCATATTGTGCCGAGGCGGACAGAAAAACCCGTTTCCATCGCAGCGAAATGCTGGAACCGGCAATGCCATCCACCGAGCCCGACCCC
>DASZCA010000443.1:0-4804 GCA_035943555.1 Verrucomicrobiia bacterium | reverse complement strand
CTTCGATTATATCGAAACCTTTTATAACCCAAAACGCCTCCACAGCGCCCTCGGCTATCTGTCACCCGTCAACTTCGAATCCAAAAAACTATGATCAAAAATACCAAGAAATCACTGTCCATTAAATCAGGGCAAGCTCATACACCCGTTTCTACTGCTTTCTACCGTTTTCTACTCCTTTCTACCGGTTTCTACCGGTTTCTACCGGTTTTTTTAAAAAATTTAACCAAAGATGAACACTGATCAACACGGATGGACACATCTGACTTGCGGGGGCGGGTGGGCGTTTGCTTTTTATTCGAGGACGAGGACGAGAAGGAACACGGGGAGGATGGGCGGTGAGGCCAAATGGGCGGTTGACGGGAGGCGTTTTGCGCTTAGACTTTCGTCCGTTTGGTTGCGGGCGGCATTTCCATCCCCGTCGGTGAACCGAGAACGGAGAACACTTTTTCCATGTTAATCATTCGCGATCTTAAGATGACTTTTGGCGGGCGGACGTTGTTTGAAAACGCCTCGTTCCAGGTGAATTATGGCGAACGCGTGGCGCTGGTCGGGCCGAATGGCGCGGGCAAGACGACGCTGTTCTCCATCATCCTGAAGGAGCGCGAGCCGGATGCGGGGACAATCGAACGTGATGAGTGGACGATGGTCGGCCATCTGCCGCAAGAGGGCGAGGCGCTGGGCGATGAAACGGTGCTGGACGTGGCGACGGGCCGCGTGGAGGAACTGCCCAAGCTGGAGGCGCGCCTGCATGAACTGGAAAAAGCCGGCGATGTCTCGAGCCCGGAATACATGGAGACGCATGCGAAGCATGACAAGCTGAACGATCCCGAGGTGGAGACGAAGGCGAAGAAGATGCTGCGCGGTCTCGGTTACAAGGACGCGGATTTCACGCGACTGGCAAAAGAGATGAGCGGCGGCTGGGTGATGCGCGCGCGGCTGGCACGGTTGCTGGTGATGGAGCCGGACCTGTTGCTGCTGGACGAGCCGACGAACCATCTGGACCTGATCTCGCTGCTGTGGCTGCAAAATTATCTCAAAAATTATTCCGGCGCGGTGCTGCTGATCTCCCATGATCGCGTGTTCATGGATGAAGTGGTGACACAGGTGCATGAGATTTCCGAACGCAAGCTGATCGCGTACACGGGCAATTACACGGCGTACCTGGAACAGCGGGAGCAGCGGTACGAGCAGCAGTTGGCATCGTACAAGAACCAGCAGAAGGAGATTGCGGATCTGCAGGCGTTCGCGGACCGGTTCCGTTCGATCCCGTCCAAGGCATCGCAGGCGCAGAGCAAATTGAAGCAGATCGAGCGGCTCGAACTGATCGAGAAGCCGATGGCGCCGCGCAAGCCGTTCCGTTTTCAGATTCCGCCGCCACCGCGCGGCGGACAGCGCGCGATTTCACTGGAAGGCATCCACATGGCGTATGGCACACACAAGGTTTATGCCGGTCTCGACCTCACGGTGGAACGCGGGGAACGCACGGTATTGGTGGGGCCGAACGGCGCAGGCAAATCTACTTTGCTAAAAATTCTCGCAGGCGTGGTGGAATTTCAGAAGGGCAAGCGTGATCTCGGTCACAATGCAAAGATCGGCTATTTCAGCCAACATCGCAGCGCGACGTTGGATCCGGACAAATCAGTGCTGGACGAAGTTTTGGCGTGCGCGCCGGGACAACGTGAGGATGATGTGCGCGGCGTGCTGGGGTCGTTCCAGTTCCGCAAAGATGACATCTACAAAAAAACCGCCGTGTTGAGCGGTGGGGAGAAGAGCCGGTTGAACCTGATCAAATTTCTGGTGGATCCGCCGAACCTGTTGCTGATGGACGAACCGACGACGCACTTGGACATCCACACGGTGGAATCGTTGACGCTGGCACTGGAACGCTACGAGGGCACGCTGGTATTCATTTCCCACGATGTGCATTTCATCCGGCATCTGGCGACGAAGGTTCTGCATGTGAACGCGGGCACCGTCACGCCGTACACCGGCGGGTATGATTATTTCCTGGAGAAGACAAACCTGCTGGATGAGCGCGCGGCTTTGACGGCAGGTTGAACCGGGCAGACCCGGGTTTTTTAGATGCCAAACGCCATAGACATTTTTGTCGGCCTGATGCTGGCCGTGGCGGCGCTGGCGCTGGTGGCGCGGCGTTTGCACATCCCCTACCCCATCCTGTTCGTGATCGGCGGTTTGTTGCTGGGGCTGATACCGGGAATACCCAAGATGCGGCTGGATCCGGAACTGGTGTTTGTTTTTTTTCTGCCACCGCTCCTGTTTCCGGCGGCGTTGTTCACTTCGTGGCGGGATTTCCGGGCCAACCTGCGAGGCATTTCGCTGCTGGCAATAGGCCTGGTGCTGTTCACGACGGTGACGGTGGCACTGCTGGCGCATTACTTCATGGGAATGTCATTGGCGGCGGGATTTGTGCTCGGGGCGATCGTTTCCCCGCCGGATGCGATCGCGGCAACGGCGATCGCGCAGCGATTGCGGATACCACACCGCATCGTCACGATCTTGGAGGGCGAAAGCCTGGTCAACGACGCCACGGCGCTGGTGGTGTACCGCTTTGCGGTGGTGGCGGTCGCGACGGGATCTTTTTCATGGTCGCAGGCCGGCGGGCAATTTTTGATCGTCAGCCTCGGCGGCATCCTGGTGGGACTGGCGGTGGGCTGGCTGGCCACGTGGTTTCACCGGCGCGTGGAGGATGCGCCGATCGAGATCACGGTCTCATTGCTGACGCCGTTTGCGGCGTATCTGCCGGCGGATCACCTGGGGGTTTCCGGCGTGCTATCGGTGGTGACCGCGGGTCTGTATCTTGGCTGGCGGCTGCCGGAAATCACGGACTACCGGACCCGGATGGCGGCGCGCCCGGTCTGGGACATGACGGGATTTTTGCTGAACGGATTTGTTTTTATTTTGATCGGGTTACAACTGCCGACGGTGTTAGACGGCCTGGCGGCGGCGGCGATCCCCACCCGGCAACTGGTCTGGTATTCCGTGCTGATCAGCGTGGCGGTGATCGTGGTGCGCATCCTGTGGGTTTTTCCGGCGACGTATCTGCCGCGCATGTTATTCAAGAGCATCCGCGAAAAAGATCCGTGCCCATCCTGGCGGCACGTGGCGATCGTGGCGTGGACAGGAATGCGCGGGGTGGTTTCGCTGGCGGCGGCCCTTGGCTTGGCGGACCAAGGCGACCGGGCGTTTCCGGGCCGTGACCTGATCCTGTTCCTTACGTTCGTGGTGATCCTGGTGACGTTGGTGCTGCAAGGGTTGAGCCTGCCGGCGCTCATCCGCTGGCTCGGCATCAAGGATGACGGCAATCTTGAAGCCGAGGAGCGCGCGGCCCGGCTCAAAGCCAACCAGGCGGCGCTGGCCAAGCTGGACGAGGTTTCCCAAACCGAGCCGTCCAAGACCGAGGCGATGCACCGGTTGCGCGTCGAATACGAAGATCACATCATGCAATTGAAGGCCCTGAGCCCGGGGCGCGCCGGCAAGCAGATCCGCCTCTTCTCCGCCGAATACGAACGGCTCTCGCAAGTGGCCCTGGTGCAGGAGCGTAAAACCATCTTGGAACTGCGCAATGACAGCACGATCAGCGATGAGGTATTGCGCGAAATCCAGCGCGACATCGACCTGGCCGAGGCGCGGTTGAAACATCACCAATGATCATCAATGAAAGCGCGGCCGATGAAATCTTCAAGAACCGGCCAGCAGACTTTCCAGTTCTTTGCGGAGTTCGCCGAGTTCCTTGCTTTTGAAATGGGCGCGGGTCTGCTCCAGAACGCCAACGGTCTTGCGGACGGCGTTGAGCAGTTCGTGTTTTTCCAAGGCCTGATCGGTGCCAAGGCGGCTGCCGTCATGAACCAGAAGATGCTCCAGTTCGATCAAGCCGACGACGAGATTGCGCACGGTCAGGCGCAGGTAGCTTTGCATCGCGGCCGCGCGACCGGGCCCGGGATGTTGCTGGATCAGCTTTTGGATATGCGCGAGGTCTGCGTCCCAATCCTGCAACCGGCGGCGGCTGCCGCTGACGACGCGCGCATCCCGCTGTTCCGCGGCGGCCTTGCGCAACAACTGGCAAAGTTCCTCAAACTCCGGCGGCTTCGTGAGATAGGCCGTGACACGCAGACGGACGGAGCGCGTGGCGGTCTCCATGGTCGGGCTGCCGGTGAGCAGGAGGACAGGCAAGCCGGCGACGAGGGCGGGAAGGTTCTCGATCATCTCCAGCCGGGCGTTGCCGGGCATGTTGATATCCGAAAGCAGGACGTCGTATTCGTTAGCTTGCAACAGCGACACAGCCTCTGCGGCCGAGGCGGCGAAGTCGCATTCGAAACCGGCACGCAACAGGCGTTTGCCCAGGCCGATGCGGAATTGCTCGTCGTCATCGGCGAACAAAATCTTTCCCGAACTTTTTTCAGGCGGTTTGGTGGCATCCATGGTTCAAAGGGGAACAGGTTGTTTTTCCAAAGGTTGCAATGCCCGCGCAAGGCTATGCGCGAGGGCGATGTGATCGACGGGTTTGCTCAACAGCTCGCGAATGCCCAGCTCATGCATCTCCACCGTGGCCAGCATGTCATTATTACCGCTGGTGAGGATGACCGGCAACGTGGGGCGGAGGCTCAAAACGTGGCGGGCCAGATCCACTCCGGTCATCGCAGGCATGGTAAGGTCGCTGACCAAAACATCATAGGCCAGCGGATCTTGTTGGAAAGCTTCCCAAGCGGCTTCGGAGTTTTGAAACACCACCGGATGATAACCGAGCCGCGCGATCAATTTTTTTGCCACTTCGCCCAAGGCC
>DASZCA010000442.1:0-2689 GCA_035943555.1 Verrucomicrobiia bacterium | reverse complement strand
TGGATGTCGAGCGCTTCGGGGGCTTCGAAATTACGATCGTTGAGCCAGTCGGTGGGATGTTCAACGGCGGACCAAAAATAATCGTCGAGATTGAGCATCAAGAAGCGCAGGCCATGTTTGGCGAGGCGCTGGGTGAGTTTCACCGTGGTGGTGGTCTTGCCGGAAGAACTGGGGCCGCTGACCCAAATCATGCGCAATTTATCGCCAGAGTTCAGGCGGGCGACGACTTTCTTGGCGGCCTCATCGAGAGAGGCTTCGTAAACGGCAAGGGAGGGGCCGATGATGTCCTTGATTTTGCCGGAACGGACTTTCTCGTTCACACCGGCGACGGTATCGACGCCGTGCTGGAGATTCCATTCGAGGGTTTGTTCGATGCCGCGCTTGGGGAAGCCATTGCCAGAAAATTGTTCCTTAGTAATGGCGCCTTCGCGCAGCCAGTGACGGCCCCAGCGGTAACATTCGTAGGCGTCGGCGGTCTTTTGGAAGCCGTAGCTGCGCAAGACGTGCAGCACTTCGTCCTGGATGGTCTCGATGGTTGGCGGAAAATTGGTGATGAAATGCTGCGGATTGGAATTAAGGCAGATGATGGCGGCATCGCCAAGAAAATTGGCGATATCAGAATCGGATTGGTGCGCAGCAAAGATTTTGTCGTTCACGCCGGGCAGAAAGTCCTGTTGAAAACCGCCGATCGATTCGGCGGCGCGGGCGACGGCCTTGCAGATGCGCGAGGCGTCGAACCGGACGAGGGCGCGGTTACGCTTCTGGATTTTGACGATGCGATTCTGAACAGACATGAACCGATGATAATAAAAGCAGGCTTGGGCACAAATGAGATTCGGCGGTTTTCGAACCGGCAAAAAAGGCGGCTGACAAATCATGTGCAGCTCCTGGAAAAGCGAACATGACTTTGCGAGTTAAAACAAAATGTGACTCCAAAGTGTCATTAATAATCAATTATCTGACTTATGAGCTATTAGCGGGCACAATTAGGTAATTACTGGATGAAGGTAATTTTTTAACGCGCTTCAAGGTATTTTCATTGACAAAATTACAAACAATCTTTAGCCTCCCAATGCTCTGGCAAATTATTAGGAGAAGAGCACCATCGGCAGCAAGTTGTTACACCATAGTTCTATCCATTCACGGGCAGATTTTGGCAACTTATGAATAACTATCGTTATTTACTGGTCTATTTATCGGTGATCCTGTTCACCGCCAACCAAGGCTTCTCGACAATTCTCGACGGCGGGGTGGATCCGTTTAATCTGGGCAAAGGTGATTGGATCTGGGAAGTGCCGGAAACGGAGACCGCGCTCGGAACGAACACCATCCAAGGGGTGATCGACTACGAAAAGAACAAGGGGATGCAGTGGATCACGGTGAAGTGCGGCGACGGCGGATCGATCTGGACGCAGTTTGACACCAACACGGTCATGCGCTGTCATGCGGCGGGAATGAAGATTTTCGCGTGGGCCTATGTCTACGGAAACAATGTCGCGGGGGAGATCACCGTGGCGCTAAATGCCCTTGGCAAAGGTGCGGATGGCATGATCATCGACGCGGAGGCGGAGTACGAGACGAACGTTTTTAACAATGCCAAGGCGATCAAATATTGCCAGGCGATCAAGCAACAGTACCCGAACCGCATGCTGGCGCATGGGCCTTCGCCCAGCGTGCATTTTCACCCGACGTTTCCCTATCTGGAATTTGGCAGTTATTGCGATGTCATAACGCCGCAAGACTATTGGGGCTATCGCGGTATCACCCCGGCGCAGATGTTATCGATGATGGATGGTGAATTTCGCACCAATTTATATGGCGTATGGACGGGTTCGGCCACGAATGCGATCAAGCCGATCAGCCCGGTGGCACAGGCGGACCAGCCGACCGTTGCAGGTTCGGATGAGAGCGACTTTGTGCATCTGGTGCAAACTGACAGCACGCCGCTGACATCGGCCGGGTATCATGGGGTGAGCTTCTGGGACGCCCAAGAGCACACGACCAATCAATGGACGGCGATCGGGGCAACCAATATCGCATTGATGGCCAGCGTGGCGCCGGTGATCACATGGCCGCCGATCAACCGGTGCATTAACCAAGGCAGCAACGCCACCTTTGGCGTCACGGTCTACGGCACGCCAACGATGACCTATCAATGGCGCCTAGCGGGCGCCGCCTTGGCGGGCGCGACGAACAGCAGTTTGACGGTAGCCAACGCGCAGGCGGTCAACGCGGGAAATTACACGGTGGTGGTGAGCAACGGTTTTGGGACGGTGACCAGCGCGGTGGCGGTGCTGACGGTGGTCGCGCCGTTTCCGTTTTTGCAACCGGTATTCACCGATAACTTTGATACCAACAGTTCCGCCGCTTGGAAGCTTTTTCAAGGTTCCGGCAACGGAGTATCAGACTTTAGCACCAATTGGGCCTTTAATTATAGTAATCAGACTTATCGTACTTTTGGATTAACGGATAATAATGCCGCGACCAATATCATACCATTGGCACCCAATACCACTAATGGAACAAGGTTAGGTCTTAAAATCACTGCGAACAAAAATGACGGTACGGCGGCGACGGCGGGGGTGAGCCTGTATCCGGCAGGCGTGGGGGTATTGAGCAACTGTGTGATGCGCTTTGATGCCTGGATCAATTACGCGGGCGGGCCGAATGGCGAGACGGCGTCGGGCAC
>DASZCA010000441.1:0-15853 GCA_035943555.1 Verrucomicrobiia bacterium | reverse complement strand
TTCGATTATATCGAAACCTTTTATAACCCAAAACGCCTCCACAGCGCCCTCGGCTATCTGTCACCCGTCAACTTCGAATCCAAAAAACTATGATCAAAAATACCAAGAAATCACTGTCCATTAAATCAGGGCAAGCTCAGGCGGCAGCGTTTCCGGGTAAATCCGGGTAAATCCGGCCTTAAAAATTTATGATTCACGAATTGCGATTTACGAATTTCAGTCGGATTTGTGCGGTTATGGAACGGGCGGAGGGCTGCCGATTGCCAATCGGCGATACGGCAGAATGCCATTCTGCGGTACGGCCGGAGCGCATCCGTTGGGGCGCAAATCATAGTTGGCGTGAAAAATTTCAACACTGGTTTACACCTGTTTCTACCGATTTCTACCCGTTTTTTTTAAAAAATATAAAAGCAGGCTCACACAGAGGCCGCAAAGGACGCGGAGTTTTGAAAGGAAAACACCATCAAATCAAAGCAAAGCAAAACGAATCAAATGAAATCAAAGCACTTTTTTTTAAAAATTATGAAGTTGGATGGAGAATCGCCAGACACGAATGGCAGGCGCCTTCGCGAAGGCGCGGCGATGCGACCGGTTCAGCGACGCCGAACGATGGGAGGGCAATCCGCATTTGAACCATAAGACCGGCTGGACTAACTTCTGCGCATGTCAAACAAAGTGGCGCCGGCAGTCGTTCCACCGGCGACACCTTCGCCGGTGGTTCCGGCGCCTTCACCGTTGCCGCTCGAAACGATCAAGCGCTTTCTGCCGTGGCTGGTGGCGGTGGCGTTCTTCATGCAATCGCTGGACACGACGATCTTGAACACGGCGGTGCCGGCGATCGCGGGGGCGCTGGGGATCGCGCCGCTGAACATGAAGGCGGTGCTGTCGAGCTATACGTTGAGCCTGGCGGTTTTCATCCCGATCAGCGGGTGGGTGGCGGACCGGTTCGGCACGCGGCGGGTGTTTGCGTGGGCGATCGGGACGTTCACGCTGGGGTCGGTATTGTGCGGCGTTTCGAACAGCATCCATGTGTTGGTGGCTTCGCGGGTGCTGCAAGGGTTGGGCGGGGCGATGATGGTGCCGGTCGGGCGGTTGACGCTGGTGCGGACGTTTCCGAAATCGGAACTGGTGCGCGCGATGAGTTTCGTGGCGATCCCGAGCATGGTGGGGCCGATGCTGGGGCCGGTCGCGGGCGGGTTCATCGTGGGTTATTTTCATTGGCGCGGCATTTTTCTGATCAACCTGCCGGTCGGTCTGCTCGGGCTGGCGCTGGTGTTGCGCTACCTGCCGGATTATCGGGAGGCGAAATCGACACCGCTCGATCTGCCGGGGCTGATCCTCTTCGGCACGGGCATCGGCTTGCTGGCGTATGTGCTGGAAATTTTCGGCGAACATACATTGAGCGGACTGATGATGGCGGGTTTGTTGGTGGTGTCCGCGCTGTGCCTGACGGCATATGGTTTGCGGGCGGCGCGGATCGAATTTCCCTTGTTACGGCTGAAGCTGTTTGCCATCCGCACGTTTCGCGTGTCGGTGAGCGGCAGTTTCTTCACGCGGCTGGGCGTGGGCGGAATACCGTTTCTTTTTCCGTTGCTGTATCAAGTGGGGCTGGGTTTCACGCCGATACAATCGGGTTTGTTGATCATGCCGCAGGCGCTGGCGGCGCTGAGCTTGAAATTTTTGCTGCGGAAAATTTTGAAACGGTTTGGATATCGCCGCGTGCTGGTGACGAACACCTTGATGTTGGGGTTGATGATCCTATCTTTTACAACGGTGGGCGCAGGTACGCCGGTGTGGCTGATCGTGGTGCAGGCGTTTTGTTTCGGGACGTTCACCTCGCTGCAATATTCCAGCATGAACACCCTGGTGTATGCGGATGTAAGAGCCGACCAGACGAGCGGGGCGAGCGCGATCACAAGCACGGTGCAGCAGATGTCGATCAGCTTCGGCATCGCGGTGGCGTCGCTGCTCACGGCATTGTTCGTGCCCGACCGGTATCACACCAGCGCACCGCAGATGATCCACGGCATCCATCTGGCGTTGTTGATCCTCGGGGGCTGGACGATTTTTTCCGCGCTGATTTTCCGCGAGCTGAAAAAGGACGACGGTCATACGCTCAGCCTGCACAAGGCGTTGCAGCATGCGGGGAGTTAAGGGACGCAGTACGCCGGTCCGGTGTTTTATTTCACCTCGACCCAGACAGTTTTCAAATAAGCCGGCTCATCGCGACTGATGGGAAAATCTGGAGGCTGCGGCACGTAATGTTGTTTGCCAATCTTTCGCTTTGCTCCGTGAACAGCGGCGGCGACCGTTTCCATAAATGTTTCCGGTGGCCAATCGGCGGCGTTGGTCGAGGCGAGCAACACGCCGCCCGGTTTGAGCACGGGCAGCGCGGCGCTGACAAGATCGCCAAAGTGTTTCTCCACGCGGAAGACACCGTTTTCTTTCGATTGCGAGAAGGT
Source organism: Verrucomicrobiia bacterium (assembly GCA_035943555.1). Classification (GTDB taxonomy): domain Bacteria; phylum Verrucomicrobiota; class Verrucomicrobiia; order Limisphaerales; family UBA11358; genus UBA11358. The sequence goes on along the minus strand of DASZCA010000441.1, from coordinate 13,391 downwards.
CGGTGGGTCCAGCACCACGGCGTCGAAGGAACGGCCTTTCTTCGCGAGACGGCGCAACCAGTCGAAGGTGTCGCCGTAAATAAAATCGTGGTCTTCGGGCTTGAGTCCGTTGAGCGTGAAATTGCGTTTGCCCCATTCGAGATATTTTTTGGAGAGGTCGAGGCTCGTCGTGCGCGCTCCCGCCAGGGCCGCGCAGACGGAAAAGCCGCAGGTGTAGGCGAAGCAGTTCAGGATTTCGGCGCCGGGTGTGGAGAGTTTTGGAAACGCGAAGTCATTGGCGATATGAGCGGTGAGCAGGCGACGGCGGTTATCGCGCTGATCGAGAAACAATCCCACCGAATAGCCTTCGTTGAAACTCATCTCGTAGCGGACGCCGTTTTCGCGGATCTCAAATGGCGAGGGTGCGGCTTCGCCCCAAACGAGTTGTGGCGACACTTCGCCGGTCTTGGATTGTCGCACGTGTCGCGACAACATTTTGTGATACGCTCCGCGGGCGGACATTTTTTTTGCCAGGCGTGTGAGTTCCTCCAACTCCGCGGCGTTCAAAGGGCCTTCGGCTTGCGACAACAGGAAATCGCCCAAGCGTTCCACGAACCATCCGGGCCAGCCATCGCTGGCGCCGTGGATGAGACGGAAAGCGTTCGTGGCTTCCGTGTCGATGATGGCCGAACGCAAGGCCCGGCGCGGCTCGCGATCGAAATCCACCGGGGTGGACAGTTTCAGCGGCTGGTTCGTTGCGGGGTGCGTAAACTCGATCTGGCCCGCGTGCAGATAGACACGCGAAGATGCCGTGCCGCCATACAGCGTATCGCCCAAGATCGGGAAGCCGTTTTCGGCTGCGTGGACACGGATTTGGTGGGTACGCCCGGTCAACGGTTCCGCCGTGACCATTTTCAGACCCGAAATGGCATGTTTGGCATCGACGATGGGGGTGAACTTCGTTTCCGCCGGTTCGCCACCGGGGCGGCTGACATATTTTTCGCCGAGACGGAGCAGAGTGGTCTTGACGGTCAATTCTTTGGCCGGCGCGACCTTATCTGTCAGCAGCAGGTATTTTTTATGAACCTGTCTTTGGGTAAACTGCTCGGTCAGAGATTTGTTGGCGAGGGTAGTCTTTCCAAAAATAAGAATGCCGCTCGTTTCCTTGTCCAGCCGGTGGAGGATGGCGAGCGAGGCCCAACGCGGTTCGCGGGCGCGCAGCCAATCGTAAATTCCTTCGCCGGCGTATGGGCTTGGGGCATGCGTATTCCAGCCGGCGGGTTTGTGAACCGCCAGCAGATGTTCGTCTTCAAAGATGACGCACGGAACCATGCTGGTATGAAACCATTTTCCCGCCCGCTTGTCACTCGTCACACGTTGCATCTCACATATCACTTGTCACCCGGTCTCTTCACCCTGTATTCATCACCCGGCCCATTTGATTGCGGTCCGCAAAAAAACTTATGGAAAACGAAACTGTTGTCGTCACCGGCCTTTCCAACCAGGAATTCATTGAGCGTTACGCCGCACCCGGTCGCATCGGTTTGTGCGGCGGCACGACGCGGATCGATCTGGCCATCCGGCATGCCCAGCGCCATTTGCACGCCGAACACCGGTGGAGCAACTGGTCGCATGCCTTCGCATTCGAAGGGCGCCGCGTGGACGGCCAACATTGGGTGCTGGAATCAGATATTCAGATACTGCACAAGAACATCCAACTCGGGGCGCAGGAAAACCGGGCGGACAAGTATTATGACGAGAAAATGTATCCCACGCTCGCGGTGCTTGATTTTGGGCTGAGCGAAACCCAGGTCGCCACGCTGTTACGCGAAGGTTTGGAGATGGTCGCCGGTCGCGAGCGCTATTCGCTGCGCGAACTTATCGGCACGCTCCTGGTATTGAGGAAACCTGAGTTGCGCGCGCAGGAAAACCGGCTGGCGCGCGAACGCTCCATCTATTGCTCGGCCTTTGTACAGCGGCTGTATCATTCCATCGGCCTTGATCTCGTGCCCGGGGTGAGCACCAAGAACACGGCGCCGGAAGACGTGGCCAACTCGCCGCTGCCGCATGTGAAATATCTCCTGCTGCGCGAGATGCCGGGACTGAAAGTGGTCGAACTCGGACGAAAGCTTAAAACTCGCGTCCGGGGCCGGCTCGATAAAATGAAGAGCAAATGACAAAAAAACTCGCCGCACTTTTGTTTCAATCTATTTTCTCACCGTGCATCTGGCCCATCTGCGACTTCGTGACTTCCGCAACTACGCGCGGTTGGACACCGACTTTTCGCCCGGCTTCCATTTGCTGCTCGGCGATAATGCGCAAGGCAAGACCAACATTCTTGAGGCGGTCTATCTGATGGCCACGCTGCGTTCCTTTCGAGGCGTTGGCGGCGCGCAGATGATCCGGCATGGTGCGAAGGGTTATTTCGTCGGTGGCAACGTAGTAGGGCAGGGGGATCGCGAGATCAAAATCTACTGGTCCGCGCGCGAGCGAAAACTCGCGCTGGACGGCCAGCCGGTCAAAAAGCTGGCGGATTATTTTGGTGCTCTGCGCACCGTGGTTTTTTGCACGGAAGATCTGCAACTGGTCAAAGGTACAGCGCGATCACGCCGGCGTTTTCTTGATCTGCTGCTGGCGCAGACCCAGCCCGGCTATCTGGCGTTGTTGCAACGCTACATGCACTGCGTTCGCGCCCGGAACGCGCTGCTGAAGGCGCGCGTCACAGATGATGCGGCGTTAGAAAGTTTTTCTGCCGAACTTGTCAAGCTTGGCAATGGCATCATCCGGGCGCGTCGTGAACTGGTGCCGAAGTTTTCTCCGCTGGCCCGCCTCGCGTACCGCCGTATCTCGAATGACGCCGAGGAGCTGCGGATCGAGTACCAGCCCAGCGTGAAGAATGATTTTGCCGTGGAACTCGCCGCCGCGCGCGGGCGGGAAAAGACCTTTCGTGCCACGCTGGTCGGCCCGCATCGCGACGACCTGCAACTGTTGCTCCATGAAAAATCCGCCGCGCAATTCGGCAGCGAGGGGCAGAAACGCACGCTCGCCATCGCATTGAAAATGGCGCAGGCGGAATATCTGACGGGCATCAACGGTTCGCCGCCGGTACTGCTCATCGACGACGTCATGGGCGAATTGGATGTGAAGCGTCGCAGCGGATTGCTGCCTTTGCTGGCCCGTTCGCGTGAGGCCAGCGGGCAGGTTTTCATGACCTGCACAGATGAAAACTGGCCGAGCGAGCTCGGTAAAGATTTGCACCGGTGGACGGTAAAGCAGGGAACAATCCAGCGGATGTGAGGTTTGCAGCCGAACGAAAACCTTATGATTGGCCACCCTAAATCACGGTCCCATGTTTGGCCGGAAGACGGACGTGACAAGGCAACCGGCGGCCAGCATCGTCATGATGACAGGGAGGGTGGCGCAAAATATCAGGCCGGAGACCAGCAGAAGCAAAACGGTTCTGGGTACGCCGGTGATCAGCAACTGCGATACATGATGGTGAATGTCACCGTCACGGGAAGGAGCGCATAAAACAACAATTTGATCCACCAACTCCCAAACAACACTTCGCCGGGCGGGGCGACTGTGTAAACAAGCGCAAAACAACCCAGGCACGCCAAGATCGAAATGCCGAACGGGGGCCGACCATCCGTTTCAGGCTCGCCGCGGTTCAGGCCGCGAAGCTTGAGGAAAAGCACCAAACATTGATGGGTGATACAGTTCATCTTACCTTAAAAGACACCGGCCATGCCTGTTTTTGTATATCAATGACACATTTTACCACCAAGAAAACCCGGTTCGCCAGCCCGACCGATTTGTGATACGGTTTGCCGGTCCGCCAGCGGAAATCGGAACCGGAAGCGAACAATCAGACGCAATGAGACATTTTTCATGATAAAGTTGATCTCTGCCTGCAATAGCGAGCCGGCCTACGCGGAATTGGCCCGGATCTCCCAAGCTTCCATCCGGAAATATTGTCGCAAACATTCGCTTAAATACGCTTTTTATCAGATCGCCGAAACCGAACGCGCGGCCAGTTGGTACAAAATCAAATTCTTGAAGGAGGAACTGGAAAGAGGGGATGCGGAATATTGTCTTTGGCTTGATGCTGACACCCTCATCTACAATCGTGATTTTGATCTGCGAACCCTTACCCGTTCCGGGAAGGAAATATATGTCGCCAAGGACGACCTCAATATCAACTGCGGCGTGTTGCTCCTCAAAAACAGCGCCCTCAACAGGAAGCTTTTGGACAAAATTTGGGGCATGACGCATTGCCTCGATCATCCGTGGTGGGAACAGCAGGCATTGGTTGACCTAATTCAAGCTGATTACGAAGGCATCCGCGAGCGCATCGAATATGTGCCGCAGAAGACCTTTAACGCATACATATATGGCCTCTACGGCAAGCGGCATGAGGCGGGGGAATTTGACCTGGATTCATTTGTGGTCCACTTTCCGGGTATGCCGTTGGTCACCCGGCACTGGAAAATGACCGAATTAAGCAAGCCCAAGCAGGCTTGGAAACGGCGCCGGCTCAAGCTCCGCCGGTTTCTTGCCGGGCTCGGATTTAACGTAAATTGTTCAGCGACGGGTTGACTTTTTAAACCACAAATGAAACCTTTTGCGCCAGCGCGTTTCCTGAATTAAATAGTAAGGCGACGCGCAAAAAAATCTCGTGGCAGAAAAAGACGATTATTTATTGGACCTTTTGGTCGACCTCGGTTTCACCGGCGCCGATGTCGTCGCCAACGCCCGGACCGAGGCCAATGCCGCCGGCGTGGGCGTGGTCGATTACCTGGTGGCGAACAAGGTCATCCGCCCGGGTGACGTCACCCAGGCGAAGGCCGCCCAGTTCGGCGCCGAGGTGGTGCATCTCGGCAACATGAAGATCGAGGATGATGTCATCTCGATCATCGCCCGCGACATCGCCAAAAAGTATCGCGTCATCCCGCTCCACAAAAATGACAACAAGGTGGCGGTGGCCATCGCCGATCCTTCCGACCTTAACACCCTCGACACGCTCCATCATCTTCTGAACGCGGACATCGAACTCCGCGTCGCCTCCGAGCAGGACATCGAGGCGGCCTTGGGCAAATATTACGGTGGCGATAAAAAATCGGCCATGGCCGATAACGCCGAGTTCAAGGATGTCATCCAACAACTCACACTGGATCACGTCGAGGTCGGCAATGAAGAAGGTGGTGAAGTGGAGGCGGACGCCCCGCTTATCCGCTTGGTGAACCAGATCATCGTGGACGCTTTCAAGCTGCGCGCCTCGGATATCCACCTTGAACCGCTCGGGAAACGGTTTCGTCTCCGCTACCGCATCGACGGCATGTTGCAGGAGATGAAGTCGCCGCCGAAGCAGTTGCAGGCCTCCATCATCGCGCGCCTGAAAATTTCCGCCGGCATGGTCATCTCGGAACACCGCATCCCGCAGGACGGACGTATCCAGACAAAGGTTGGCAGCAAGCTGATCGATCTTCGCGTATCGTGCCTGCCGACGAATCACGGAGAAAGCATCGTGATGCGTATTCTCGACAAAGAAGGCCTCCGTCTCGGTCTGGCGGAACTCGGCTTCCTCATCGATGACCAGCAGACGTTCGAGCGCATCATCGCCTTGCCCGACGGCATCCTGCTCGTCACCGGTCCGACGGGTTCCGGCAAGACGACCACGTTGTATTCTTGCCTCAATTTCATCAACCGGCCGGACCGCAAGATTATCACAGTGGAAGACCCCGTGGAATATATCTTGGCCGGTATTAACCAGGTGCAGGTCAATGACATCGTCGGTTTCACTTTTGGGACCGCGCTGCGCGCGATTCTCCGCCAAGCGCCGAACATCGTGATGATCGGGGAAATCCGTGATATCGAAACGGCGTCCATCGCCATTAATGCATCGCTCACCGGTCACTTGGTGTTCTCGACGCTCCACACGAACGACGCGCCGGGCGCCGTCACCCGTCTCGCAGACATCGGGGTAAAGCCGTTCTTGATTGCCTCCTCCACGCGCTGCCTCATGGCACAACGCCTCGTCCGTAAGATCTGCAAGAAGTGCATCGCGCCCTATACGCCGTCCGACGCCGAGTTGCGCTCCTTGGGCATCAAGCAGGAAGACCTGAAGAACGCCAACGTGATGAAGGGCAAGGGCTGCTCGAACTGCAATGGTTCCGGCCATCGCGGACGTATGGGCATCTTTGAAATTTTTGTGGTGGATGACGAGGGCCGTAAATTGATCTACGACATGGTGCCGACCAATGTGCTCCGCCAGCGCGCCCGCGAGATGGGCATGCGCACCCTGCGCGAGGACGGCATCCGCAAAGTGCTGGCCGGCATGACCACGCCGGAAGAGGTCATCCGGGCGACCGTCGGTGACGCAGCCTGATTTTTATATATGTCATACTCGATGTCAGATTTGTTGCAGCTGATGGTGTCGGAAGGCGCGTCCGATTTGCATACGCGCGTCGGCTGTTCCCCGACCATCCGTGTCCACGGCACGTTGCATCGCGTCGAAGGCCCCTCGCTCACGCCGGAAACGTCGGAAGAGCTGATGCGCAGCATCACCTCCGAGGAACACATCCAGCAGGTGCGCGAACGTGGTGGCGCGGACTTTGCCTTCGCCTTCGGCGAGGCGGCGCGTTTTCGTGTCAGCGTGTTCAAGGAAAAAGGCAATTTCGGCATGGTGCTACGGCAGATTCCGAGCAAGATGCTCACCTTTGAGCAGGTCGGCCTGCCAGAATCGGTCAAGGAACTGTTGCATAAGCCGCGCGGACTCATCCTCGTCACCGGCCCGACCGGTTCCGGCAAGTCATCCACGCTTGCCACGCTGTTGAACATCGTCAACGAGACGCGCGATGAGGTCCATCTCATCACCGTTGAGGACCCGATCGAATATTATCACAAGCACAAAAAGGCGCTCATCACCCAGCGGGAAGTCCATGTGGACGTGCCGAACTTCGGCGAGGCGCTCCGCCGCGCGCTGCGGCAGGACCCGGACATGATTCTGGTCGGCGAAATGCGCGATTTGGAAACGATCGAAGCCGCGATCACGGCTGCGGAAACGGGCCACTTGGTCTTCGGCACGCTGCACACGACCGGCGCGGCCAAGACGATCGACCGTCTGGTCAATGCTTTCCCGCAAAACCAGCAGGAAATGATCCGCATCCAGCTTTCCACCGTCTTGCAGGCGGTAATTTCGCAGTTGCTCATCCCGCGCGTGGACAAGCCCGGTCGCGTGGCCGCGTTTGAGATCATGATCAACACGCCGTCCATCGCCGCGCTGATCCGTGATAACAAGACCTTCCGCATCCAGTCTGACATCCAGACCGGGTCCAAGTACGGCATGGTGACCTTGGACGCGTGGCTCATGGAGAAATATCAAAAGGGCCTCATTGCCCGCGAAGAAGTCATCAACAAATCTCAGGATTCCACCACCATCATGGCCAAGTTGCAGGAACTCGACCTGGCCACGGCCGTGGAAAAAGGCAAAAAGAAGTAACCCGCCATGCCCGACGAAATTTCAGATCCGTTGCTGAACATGCTGCACTCGCAGGGCATGTTGGATGACTTGCAGTTTGAAGAAGTCGCCGGCGAACTCAAACGCAACGGCACGCCGTCCATCCAGATCTTGCAGGATTTTGGCATCATGAAGCTGGATGACATCCTGCATGTCATCGCGAGCGGCATGGGCACGGATGTTGTGCCGTTGAAGGACAAGGAAATTTCCGCGGAAACCCTCAAGCTCATCCCGGCCAAGGTTGCGCAAATGTACCGGTGCCTGCCGGTAGGTTTGAACAGTCACGGCATCTTGCAGGTGGCCGTATTAGACCCTTTCAACCCGCAGATGGCCGATGAGATTCATTTCGCCGCCAAACGCGAGGTGCAGATCGTGGTCTCCGACCCCGGCGACATCCAGCGCGCCATCGAACGTTTTTACGGCCAGGAAGACAGCGAAAGTTTTGCCGACATCCTCAAGGAACTGGGTGCGAACAAGAAGATTGCGCAGGAAGTCGATGATGCCGGTGAGGACGCCGCCGCCGCCGCCGCCCTAGCCAATGAGGTTCCCATCGTCAAGTTTGTGAACCTTGTGCTGCAGCAGGCTGTCGCTGACCGGGCTTCTGACATCCATTTCGAACCGTTCGAGACCGAGTTCCGCATCCGTTACCGCGTGGACGGAGCGCTGTATGAGATGGCCCCGCCGCCGAAGCATCTGTCATTGCCCGTGATCTCGCGTATCAAGGTCATGGCAAACCTGAATATTTCCGAGAAACGCCTGCCGCAGGACGGTCGTATCAGTGTGGCCGTCTCCGGTAAAAACATTGACTTGCGCGTCAGTACGCTGCCCACGGCTTTCGGTGAATCGGTTGTGTTGCGCGTGTTGGACCGTGGCTCGGTGAACCTTGAGGTCGAATCACTCGGCTTTCCCAAATACGTCTACGATTTCGTCACAGAAGTCATCCAGCGTCCCAACGGTATTTTCGTCGTCACCGGCCCGACCGGTTGCGGCAAAACGACGACGCTCTATTCCTGCCTGCGCCGTGTGAATGCGATCGACACCAAGCTCCTCACCGCCGAGGATCCCGTTGAGTTCGACATCGACGGCATCATGCAGGTCGCCATCAACGAGGCGGCGGGCATGACTTTCGCCAAGGCGTTGAAATCATTTTTGCGCCAGGACCCGGACATCATCATGGTCGGGGAAATGCGCGATTTGGAAACGGCGCAGATTTCCATCCAAGCCTCGCTGACCGGTCACTTGGTGCTGAGCACCTTGCATACGAACGACTCGCCCGGCGCCGTCACCCGTCTGGTGGACATGGGCGTGGAACCGTTCCTGATCTCCTCCACATTGATGGCCGTGCTTGGCCAGCGCCTTGTGCGTACCAATTGCAAGAATTGCCGTACCCCGTTCGAACCTACCGAGCAGCAACTGGCGTTGCTCAACCTCTCGCCGCATGACTTGGGCGACAAGGTTTTTCATTACGGACGTGGCTGTTCGACCTGCAATGACACCGGATACAAGGGCCGAAAAGGTATTTATGAGCTGCTGGTCGTCTCGGACGCCATCCGCAACCTGATCAATGAACGTGCGCCTACCGTCGTCATGCGGCAGAAGGCGGTCGAGTTGGGAATGGTGACATTACGCGAGGACGGCTTGCGAAGTATCTTCGATGGTGATACTAGTATTGAAGAAGTCGTCAAATATACCTGAACCAGCCGCGCCATGCCCAAGTACAATTATATCGCCCTCGATTCCCGTGGTAATGAGACCAAGGGCAGCATTGAAGTCGCCAGCCAGAACGAGGCCATCGGTCGCGTAAAGGAGATGGGGTTGTTCCCGACCAAGATCGCGGAGGCCGAAAAGGAAAAGTCTGCCGATAAGAAAGCCGCCAAGGGCAAGGCCCCCGCCAGACCGGGTGCCAAGAAAAAAGGGGTCAACATCAACATCAAGATTCCCTTCCTCGGCGGCGGGGTGAAGCCCAAGGTTTTGATGACCTTTACCCGCCAGCTGGCCACGCTGGTGGATGCCGGTCTGCCGCTGTTGCGCGGTCTGCGCGTGCTTGAAAAGCAGGAGCGTAATGCGACCCTGAAGGGCATCATCGGCGAACTGGCCGCCTCCATCGAGGGCGGCAGCACGTTCTCCGAAGCGCTTGCCCAGCATCCCAAGGTTTTCAACAAGCTATTCGTCAACATGGTGAAGGCCGGCGAACTGGGCGGTGTGCTCGAAGTCGTGCTCAAACGTCTGGCTGAATTTTCCGAAAAGGCGCAGAAAATCAAGGGCAAGGTCAAGGCGGCCCTGTTCTATCCGATCGCGGTCATGATTGTGGCGGTCGGCATCATGGTGCTGCTCATGTGTTTCGTTGTCCCGAAATTCAAGGACGTGTTCGCCGGCATGGGTGTCAAGATGCCGGGTTTCACCCTGTTCGTCATGTGGGTCAGCGATACGATCAAGAACAATATTTTAGGTACCATGGGTGTTTTAGTCGTTATCGTCATAGCTTTCCTGCTGTTCATCAAGACCAAGTTCGGACGAAGACTGTGGGATAAGTTCAAGCTCGTCATGCCAGCCATCGGCCCGGTCATCAGCAAGGTGGCCATCTCCCGTTTTGCGCGTACTTTGGGCACGCTCGTCAGCAGCGGTGTGCCGATCTTGCAGGCGCTGGTGATCGTCCGTGAAACCGCCGGCAACGTCATTATCGCCGGCGCGGTCATCAAAATTCATGAAAGCGTGAAAGAAGGCGAAACCATAACTGCGCCGCTCGAAGGTTCCGGCGTGTTCCCGCCCATGGTCGTCAGCATGGTGGACGTCGGTGAACAGACCGGTGCCCTCCCGGAAATGCTCCTGCGTATCGCCGATGACTACGATGAGCAGGTGGATAACGCCGTGGCGGCTATGACCTCTTTGCTGGAGCCGATCATGATCATTTTTCTGGCCGTCATCGTCGGCAGCATCGTAATCGCGATGTTTTTGCCCCTGATCGCCATGATCACGAACTTGAGCGGTGACGGTGACAGCCCTAAAGGCAAAGAATAACTCGGTTGGTGAAAATCGCCATAAAACCCGGATTTCCCGGTTTTTAGGCGATTTTTCACTTTAAGGTGGCTTCTATGCCTGCCTATTGATAGTCATATGCCTGTTTTAAATGGTTTTTCAGAACTCCAACTTGACAAAAACCGCCACGGCATGTAAATACATTGTATTCACATTGCATGGGCGAATTATTTACAACTGACCCGATATGGAGTTCGATTGGAATAATCCACCCTTTGAGCTTGGTTCTTTGACCCAGCGGGAGATAGAAGAGTCGTTTGAAGACGCGTTTGCGGTGCGGTTGATGCCGGATTCACCTCGATTTGGGGTGCAGGCCCGGTTTTTTAACTTGGGTATGACGGCGAGCGGCATCGGTATCGTCAGTGTCTACCGGACCAACGGAAGGCTGGTCCGGGTGCTGTTGGCGCGGCCGTTTGAGCCGGAAGAACGATTTTTCTATCAACGAAAGATGGGGCAGAACTTGGCGCAGTGAAGTTGGAAACATGAGAACTTTTGCCAAATGGGAGGACGTGCCGCTCTTCGACAGCGAAGATGCCGAGGCCATCTACTGGACGGAGAACCGTCCGGACCTCCGCCTCATGGAATCCGCCATCGCCGGCAGTGCCGAGGCTTCCGAATCGGTCACCGTCACCCTGCGGTTCGACCCGCGCATGCTGGCGCGCATCAAGCGCCTCGCCCGGGCCCGTTATCTGAATTACCAGAGCATGGTCAAGCAATGGCTGAGCGAACGGATGGAAGAAGAATTACGCGAACGATAAACCCCATGAAAATGATCTCCGCCAACATGATGTCGAAAAATGAACTGCCGATGCGCCGTAGTGGTGCCTTTACGCTGGTTGAGTTGTTGATTGTCATTTCCATCATCGGTGTGCTGGCCGGTTTCATCGTGGCGGCTTTGGGGCCGATCAAAAAACTCAAAGCGGTCAATACTGCCAAGGCGGAACTGGCGCAGATTCAGACGGCGCTGGAGGCGTATAAGGGCAAGTACGGAGTTTATCCGCCGTCGAACGAGAATACGAACAGCCTCTACACGCCCCTCAATGACCGGGCGCAGTTCAACCAGCTCTTTTATGAATTATCCGGCACCACCCAGGGCAAGGTTAACGGCGTGGATTCTTTTATCACGTTGGACGGCGCCTATTCAATTCCGGTAACCGATGTCACGACAGCTTACAAAGTCGGCGGATTTATCAATTGCTCCAAGGGCAGCGGTGAGGATGCCGTGCCTGCCAAAAATTTCCTGCTTAGCCTGAGCACCAAGCAGGTTGCGGATCTTGTGACGAATAACGCCATTCATACCACCGTTTTAGTCACTGCCGTGGGCGGCCCGGATGATAACTACCGTCCATTCGGACAGTTGGCGATTAATATTAATCCAGTTCGCTATCTCTACCCCGGTGTCAACAACCCACTGAGCTACGATTTATGGGTGCAATTGGTGGTCAGCGGCAAAACGAACCTGGTTTGTAACTGGACCAAGAACGTGCAAGTGAACACTTCCTACCCCTGATTTTCTGATTTATGCAATCCCTCCCCAAACATCCGCCGGCCGGCCTTGACTGCCGGATGGCCGTAGAATGGCATGATTGCCAGTGGGAGCCGGTTATCCGGACGTTACCAGCGGTCAGGAACGGCCGAGAAGTTGCCATAAAACCATTGATTCCGGCGGCGTTTTTGCCCCATCCTGCACGCCGCAAAAATCTGTTCAAACTCATGAAAAAGCATCCAGCCGCCCACCGCCGTTTTCGCGGAGGTTTCACCCTTGTTGAATTGCTCGTTGTCATCGCCATCATCGCCATTTTGGCGGCGATGCTTCTGCCGGTGTTAACCGCGGTCAAGAAGAAGGCGCTGGTTACGAAGGCAAGAACTGAGATTGCTGACATCGTCAATGCTGTAAATTCGTATGATGCCGATTACAGCCGTTTTCCCGTCTCAAAGACGGCGCAAGATGCAGCGGGACTTCCAGCGGCAGCGGCGGTGAGTGGCGATTTTACCTATGGGGGCACCTTGCGGGGGGCAGATGGTTCAACTACCACGATCCAAAATCCGGCGGCCTATAACTATTTCCCTAACAATTCAGAGGTCGTTGGCATCTTGGCAAATCTTGTGACATTTCCCAATGGTGCGCAGACCGTGAACACCAATTACGTAAAAAATCCAAAAAAGAACTTATATCTGAATGTCAAAGCTTCAAATTACGATCCCGCCACCAATGATCAGCACCCTCCCGGAGGCATGGATATCACCGGGGTTTACCGCGATCCGTGGGGCAATCCTTACATCATCTCGATGGATTTGAATTATGACGATTCCTGCAAAGATGCTTTTTATGATTTGAACGCTGTCGCTGGTAATGGCACGGCGAATAATCCCGGTTTGAAAGGTTTGATCAATCCGGACACCACTAAAAATGATAATTTCCAGTTCCACGGCAAAGTCATGGTCTGGTCCGCCGGGCCAGATGGCAAAATCGACTCGACCATCGGGGCCGATCAGGGTGTGAACAAAGACAATGTTTTGAGCTGGGTGCAGTAAGTTTGTGAACAAAAGTCGTAACAGTTTTGAGCGGCATTTGCTGCCTGTCCCGAGTAGTGATGCTTTTTCGCGTCCCGCACCTCGTGCGTTGGGCCGTGGTTTTACGCTGGTAGAGTTATTAGTGGTAATCTCCATCATCGGCCTGCTAGCGGCGCTAACGGTGCCAGCGCTTAAAAATCTCGGCAAATCCAACGTCGCCGTCAGCGCCGGGCGGCAATTGCTGGATGATGCCGGGCGCGCGCGTCAGTTGGCCATCACCCATCGTACGACGGTGTACATGGCATACGTCCCGACGAATTTTTTTAGTGCTAGTTTTTGGAAC
>DASZCA010000440.1:0-3275 GCA_035943555.1 Verrucomicrobiia bacterium | reverse complement strand
ATGTGAAATACGGCGCGATCGCCCGCGGCACCTTCCGCTTCGTGATCTCCAGCGAACACACGCGCTCCCAGTTGCAAACCCTCGCCACCGTGCTCGCGGATTTTATCCCGGCAAGTTAGAAGCGATGGGCCACTCATAATTATTTAACTACAACTTCACACTAACTCCGCCGCTCGCCGAGATCTTGTCCATGCTACCCTCGTAGAACGCTTCCTTGAACTCTGCCGTTTCCAGCAGATGCTTCTTCGGTTCGCGCCGCACCAGATATTTTAGTTCGTCGAGATTGTGCGACCACCGGAAGCCGTTAAAAAACTCGACCCCCGAGAATTGAATTTTGTACAACGCCCGTTCCGAATAGCATGTTCCAAGATATAGATGCGCAAACTTTTGCTCTGCAAAATACTGCGTTGCCGTGGTCATCAAAAACAAACCCAGGCTGCGGTTGGGATGGTTCAGGTCGTAAAACGAATAGCGATAAAACGCGACCTGCGGCGCATCCAGATACAGCAGCACCACGCCCAGTTCCGCACCCGATGGCGCATCATTGAAAATCATCACATGCGTCGCGACCGGTGAATTAAAAAGCAGTTCCAGCCGCTCCGGCGGCATGACGCCCGCGCCGTAACGCACCTCCGCGTATTTCAGGAAAAATTCCTTCCGCGCCGCCGTCAGTTCAAATTCCGCGCGCGGCACCAGTTTCATGGTGATGCCTTCGCCCTTGCGCAGGATGCGCCGGTTCTCCGAGGACGCCTTGAACTTCGCCAGCTCCACCCGGAGGTTGCGGCACATGCAGTACAACTCCAGCCCGCGCGCCGATGGCAGAAACCCCGCGTTGAACAATTGCGCCGGCGTCTCTCCCGCCTCCGGCATCGCCCAGACGACATATGGATATAGATACCGGCCGTAATCAGCTTCGGATTCGGAGAAAAGTAATTTCATGGCTGCGGCGTGAATCTCAAGAATTGACCGGCCCCGTCGTTTGCGGATTCGCGCTGATCCGTGAAATGCGCGGCTCTGTTTGGCCAAGCGTGTTCACCGCCTTGCGCCGCAACCGCAACCGCCAGTTCGTCAGCACATCATACATCACCGAATTTTTCAGCTTCGCGATGTCGCGCACTGAAATTTCTTCATCGCCCTGCCGGCCCATCAACACCGCCTCGTCCCACATCTGCGCCTGCGGGATGTCTGTGATGTCCACCGTGATCGCGTCCATCGCCACGCCGCCGACCAGCGGGGCGCGCCGCCCGTGGATGAGCGCGCAGCCCTCGTTACGCACACGCGGAAACCCGTCGCCATACCCGATCGGCAACACCGCGATGCGCCGCTCGCTCGTCGCTGTGTAACGCATCGCGTACCCGACGCTTTCGCCCGCCTTTACTTTTTGAATGGCCGCAATCTTCGCCTTCACCGACATCACCGGCTCGATCCCCGGAATCCGGCGGCACACCAGCGAAGGATAAATACCGTGCATCAACAATCCCGTCCGCACCATCTCATGATGCGCCTGCGGCAGGTCCAAAAAGCCGCCGCTGTTGCAAATGTGTTTTAACGGAATCACCACCCCTTTTTGCCGTAACGCGTGAACCACGCCATCAAACCGCGCCGCCTGCAGATTCGCAAACGTCTTGTCCGTCTCGTCCGATTGCGCGAAGTGCGTCATCATGCCCTCGAACACCAGCGACTTCTCCGCCAAAATCTGTTCCGCCAGCGGCAGAGCCTCATCCCAGCGCACACCGTAACGGCTCATGCCCGTGTTGACCTTCAGATGCACCGGCACCCGCTTCTCAAAACTGGCCGCGATGCGCGCCAACGCCCGGACACTGTGCGGTTCATTCACGCAAACCGTCAGGTCATGCGCCACGCACCATTCCAGTTCTGCTTCCTGCCGTTCGCCGAGCAGCAGCAAGGGCGCGGTGATGCCCGCATCGCGCAAGATCATGGCTTCCTCCAATGTGCTGAGCCCGCAGCCCCAAGCGCCCGCCTCCAATGCCGCCCGCGCCACATCCACCGCGCCATGGCCATAAGCTTCATCCTTCACCACGGCAAGAAATTTCACTGCCGGCGGCAGATCCGCGCGGATGAGCTGCAAGTTACGTCGCAACCGGCCCAGGTCGATCTCCGTCCAAGCCGGCCGCTGCGGAAAATTGTGCGAATCAAAATTCATCAGACGGGAAAAATTTAAACCACGAAACCCATGAAGCGCACTAAAATTTCTCACCCGCCGTCCAGAGTGCGTGACATCCGCCGAAAATGACGGCGAACCCGTCGCGTTTTGGACTGCCGCGGGAAGCGCAGCGCCACGCCGCTTTCGACCGCACCGTGATCCTGAAAATTTCAACCCGTCTGGCGCGAGGCAAGCCTCCATGGGCCATTTCGCATTGGTTGGACGCCCGAGTTTTTTATGCAGGTTGGTCATGGAGGTCAATTCTTCGTTCAGATTTCGTCATTTTCTCCATCCTCCGCCTTCCCTCCTGTTTCCCCGCCGCGTAAGGCCAGTCCGGCACGGACCAATTCCAGCCGGCGCGCTCGCTGTTCCCCCCGCTGCAGCGCCATCATGTCATGGCAGCACTCCCGCAACCGGTTCCAGGCCACCATTGGATCACCCCCTTCGCTTTGCGCCCGTTTCATCGCCACCACATAACGCACCGCCACCCACGTCGCCAAAGTCTCCGTCACCGGCCGCGCCGCCGCCCCGTTTATCTGTGCTGTTTCCGGCCCGACCCGTTCCATCACCGCCTGCGCGTCTTGCAACTGACGCCATTCCGCGAAACCGCCATGCCGCCATTTATACAGGTTATATCCGTTGATGGCCTTGCCGCCGAACGCCGCCGCCAGCACCGCCCTGACCTCCGGCAACGCGTTCAACCAGCTTAATATCGCCGTCCCGGATTCATGGCTCGCTAGCCGTCGGTTCACTTCCTCCCGTATTTCCGCCGGCAACCGTGCGATTTTTCCTCTATGGATCGTTTTCATATGTGGGTATGTGGGGTTTGAATTTTTTAAGGCTAATATCGGCTAATATCGGCTAACCACCCTTGCATCCCGCTCCTCCCGACGTCACCTGCGCTGCCTGTGCGCACTTCTATGGCCGGATTTCGCCGGATGTCGGCGGATAACCATTCCCGTCTTTCAATGTGAGCTTGCCCTGATTTAATGGACAGTGATTTCTTGGTATTTTTGATCATAGTTTTTTGGATTCGAAGTTGACGGGTGACAGATAGCCGAGGGCGCTGTGGAGGCGTTTTGGGTTATAAAAGGTTTCGATATAATCGAAG
>DASZCA010000439.1:0-3705 GCA_035943555.1 Verrucomicrobiia bacterium | reverse complement strand
GACCACCCGGCTCGCTTTGACGATTTTATATTTTTCCACGCCATCTCGGAAACCAAAAAACTCGACATTTTTCGTAAGACCGAGTTTTCGCGCTTTCGCGCGACACGCCGTTTCAAGCGGACCAGAACCAATCACAGCCAGGCGCGCATCTGGCTTTTTATTGATCACCATTTTCCAAATATCTATCAATTCAAGCGGGCCTTTTTGGGGATGTAACCGGCCGATGAAAATAACGTCAAAATTCTTTTTTGCCGGTTCGGGCAAGCTTTGGGGAATAGAAAGATCCACGCCGCCTCGCACAGCATAAACCGAATCAGGTGTGCGGCCTTCATTGATCATGAACTCACTGTCTTCCTCGCCCGTAACTAAAAGCATCTTCGCCTCCCGCAAGACTTTGCGCAGGATGATCTTTTGAAATGGACGATATGCCGTAAAAATCAACCCCGGACCGGGTCTGCCAGAAAACCATTTGGGCGCCAGCAAAAAAGACTCCATCACTAGCGGCACGTGTGAATAACGACGTTGCAAACGAAAAGCCGGCATGCTGTTCGGCTGAAATTCCGAACTCACCAGTATCACATGTTTTTCATCCGGAGAAAACCGGATATCCTTGACACGTTGGCAGCCGATAACAGTCTGGACAAACCACCAGATAAATCGGCCGAAAGGTTTCCATTTGTCAGCCGACCAAGTAACATGCTCCACGTCTTTTAGCTCGAACCAGTCGCAGAGCTGTTTGGCGCCTTCGTTGCCGTAGACCGTTATCTTATGCTCCGGGGTCCAGCGGCGAATGCACTCGACCATGATGCGATCGCCGCCGCCGAGCGAAACCGGTGGCGGGACAATGGTGTTAGCAATCCAATGGATGTGCATTTACTCGAATAGTTTAGCGAAAAAAGCGCGTCACTGTCCACCGACAATTCGACGGATGGTGGAGCCGCGCTGTTTCCATTGGCTAGCCAGCAAGCGGATTGCGTCAGCAGGTGGCGAGTGACATGTCTTTTGAGGGTGAAAATTGCTGTTCCCCAGCCCTTCTCGCATTGACTTTTTTGTTTTTGCGTGATTATTTGAATAACTTACGGGTTCTGGTATGGAAATATTAGTAGAACGCCACTAAAAAACGATGGAGCGCTCTCCCATTTCCACATTACCTCCAATTTTTATGCATATAACAACACGCCGCATGCAAATTTTTGCGATCATATTGCTCATAATTTATTGTGTCTTGAACAGTAAAGGTGCCGACCTGCAAAGATTGTACAACCATCGACCCGCAGCCTTAAAATCCCTTCCCCCAATCGGACGTGTTTCCAGTACAAATCGCTTAAATCTGGCCATCGGCCTTCCTTTGCGAAACACCGGGATACTTTCTAATCTGTTGCAACAAATCTATGACCCAAACAGTGCAAATTATCATCGCTACCTGACGCCCGTGCAATTTGCAGATCGCTTCGGCCCAACAGAGTCGGACTACAAAGCCCTCATGACATTTGCTTTATCTAACCACCTGCAAGTGACCGCCACTCATTCCAATCGCGTCTTGCTGGATGTGAGCGGTTCTGCTGCGGACATGGAACACGCCTTTCATGTCACACTCCACACTTACAGACACCCAACAGAGAAACGAACATTTTTTGCACCGGATACGGAGCCATCCCTTGCCCTAACCGTTCCCGTGCTGCACATCAGCGGACTGGATAATTACGCGTTACCAAAACCTCATCTGGTCATCCAACCGCTGATTAACGGCCAAAATGCGTCACCGAATGCAGGCTCCGGCCCAACTAACACATACATGGGCAATGACTTTCGTGCGGCTTATGTCCCAAATACGACGCTTAACGGCTCAGGACAAACGGTGGGATTATTACAATTTGATGGCTACACCGCCAACGATATCACTTATTATGAAAATCAGGCCGGTCTCCCAAACGTACCGTTACAAAATATTTTGGTGGACGGTGCTAATGGCAATCCATCGCTTACGGGAGGAGAAGTTGAGGTTTCCTTGGATATTGAGATGGCAATTTCCATGGCCCCAGGATTGTCAAAGATAATTATCTATATGGCACCAAATCCGAGTCCTTGGGTCGACCTACTTGGTCGCATGGCGGATGACAATCAGGCTAAACAATTAAGCAGTTCATGGTTTGCTGCTGGAGCAGGTGCCGACCCCTCCGCTGACGAGATTTTCCTCCAGATGGCGGCGCAAGGCCAATCTTTTTTTAACGCTTCAGGTGATAATGATGCCTATGCCGACCTTATCGATTTTCCAGGTGACACACCCTACATCACCCAAGTCGGCGGCACTACTTTAACCACCAGTGGCCCTAGTGGTTCTTGGGTATCGGAAACGGTCTGGAACACTGGTACCGGCAAAGGCAGTGGTGGCGGCATCAGCACGCAATATTTTATACCGAATTGGCAAACTAACATCAGCATGTTGGCTAACAATGGCTCGACCGCTATGCGTAATACGCCGGACGTGGCGTTTGCAGCCGACAATATTTATGTACGGGCCAATGGCGGGAATTACAAAGTCGCCGGCACAAGTTGCGCCGCGCCTTTGTGGGCCGGGTTCATGGCCCTTGCAAACCAGCAAGCGGCGGCTCGTGGAAAGCCACCCGTAGGGTTTCTTAACCCGATATTGGACATAATTGGCAGCGGCACAAATTATGCTACTAGTTTTCATGACATTACGATTGGAAATAACGAAAGTCTCGGCAGCCCTTCACAATTTCTGGCTGTCAGCGGCTATGATCTCTGTACCGGTTGGGGCACGCCTGCCGGACAAAACTTCATCAATC
The DNA here is from genome assembly GCA_035943555.1 of Verrucomicrobiia bacterium. Taxonomy (GTDB): domain Bacteria; phylum Verrucomicrobiota; class Verrucomicrobiia; order Limisphaerales; family UBA11358; genus UBA11358. The sequence goes on along the minus strand of DASZCA010000439.1, from coordinate 898 downwards.
TCTTTTCCAGCCCAGAACCTTTGGTTATCAGCCCGGCAACGGGCTTCACTTCCATTGGGGGAGGTGGTGGACCATTTTCCGTTCCCTTCCAGACTTTCATCTTGACCAATACCGGGACCAATTCCTTGACTTGGGCGCTGGTCAACACTTCAGTCTGGCTTAACGCCTCTTCCAGCGGCGGCATCCTGACGCCGGGTGGGCCGATTGCCAGCCTGACGGTCAGCTTGAATAACACCGCGAGCAATCTCGTCGCGGGAACCTACACGGCCACCCTCTGGTTCACCAACATGGCGGATACTTTCCGTCAAAGCCGGCAGATCACTCTTTCCATCATCAGTCCGCCAAGCATCATTCGGCAACCGACAAACCAAACAGTTATTGAAGAAACTGCGGCTCAGTTCTCCCTACAAGCCACCGGAGGATTGCCACTATCATACCAATGGCGCGAGAACGGCACCAATCTGACCGATGGCACCAATGTTTCCGGCTCCACCACCACCAACTTGGTAATCAACCATGTTTCGGCTGCGAATGCAGGGATTTACACCGTCATAGTGACCAACCTGGCCGGATTAGTCATCAGTTCGAACGCGTCGCTCTCCCTTTTGACTTCTCCACCAATCATTATCCTGCAACCGACCAATCAAACAGTAACCGCAGGAGCGACGGTGCCATTTGCAGCGGCAGCCATCGGTTCGACACCTTTCTCCTATCAATGGCAGTTTAACGGCGCGAACATTGCCAACGCGACCAACGCGACGCTGACTTTGGTGAACGTGCAATTGACGAACTCAGGGAATTACTCGGTCACAATCACCAACCTCTATGGTGCGACCAACAGTGGAGCCGCTGTCCTGACAGTGATCCCTCCGCCGTCCTGTGACCCGGACCCGGCAGG
>DASZCA010000438.1:0-3934 GCA_035943555.1 Verrucomicrobiia bacterium | reverse complement strand
CCTTCGCCGCCAAAAAACAAAACCACTTTCACTAACCATTGACCAAAAACAATTTACAACTTCAAAACCGGCTCGAAAATTGAACGAAAACCCAAAAACATTGATGTTTTCAAGGGTTTGCTTGATTGGAGACAAACCGACGAGACCCTCACTTAGCCCTGCTTTTTTTAATTTTACATTTTTAATTTTTAATTCCGTCCCCTTCCCCACAACTTTCCTCGTGACAAGTTCCCTGACCATGATATATTTCGCGCCCTTTTGCGACCCTATGGTCTAGCGGTTAGGACATCTCCCTTTCACGGAGATAGCCCGGGTTCGATTCCCGGTAGGGTCGCCAATTTTCTTTTAAGCCAGTTTTTTCTCAAATCAGGCCCTCCCAAGCGCACCAAGCCGCATCACCTGTCAACCGAGACCGGTAGGGCGCGTCGCTCCGCGCGCGCCGCGAAAAACCAGACGCATCTATTGTCACCACGATAGACTGCCATCGCTCGTTTCAGGTGCGCTGAAGGCGCTACAGAAATCATTCCCGGTTGCCTCGCTCCGCCGCAAATTGCGAGGCTACCCGGGGTTAACGCCTTCATAATTACTTCTCATTTTCCCGCCTCCTGCCGGCGGCTTCTCTCGCCATTCGCGCCGCCGCCAGCCTCCACAATTCTTCATAGACCGGCGGAAATAATTCTTCCGTGGCCTTGCTTTCACCACGTCCGACAGGCTCTAAAATCAGGGTGATCTCGCTCATGGCTGACTTCGGCAAGATAAAGGAGAAATCTTGCTGTCGCCTTTTCGCACATCCATGTTGTTCTCTCAGCAAATGCCCGTCCGAATGGAGTGAGATTGGCACCTCATAAAAAGCTGATTTTCAAAACGAAAGCAATGTCGCCAGGCATCTTGTCCGGCAGCGTAACCTCCAATCCTGATTCGTCCCGCGCGAATTTCAATTTGCCGCGCACCCCAAGTAGTTTGACGCTGCCGATTTCATTCTGCCACAGCATAGAATTTTCCGCGAACGACTTGATGGTGATTTTGCCGTCCGCTGGAAACGCGAGAACGATAGCGTAAACTATTTTGCCGTCTTTCGACTGCGTGAAACGGATGTCCGCCGATGTGAGCGGCTTGGCGTCAGAATCGGTTTGGCCGTCAAACGGCCCCCTCACAAAACTTTTCGTGGACGGCCCTTCACCGAAAACTTTCCACGGGCGTGTGCCGTAAATCGCCTCGCCGTTCACTTTCAACCACGCGCCGATGTCGCTGACGATTTTTGTTTCGTCGGAATCAATCGTGCCGTCGCCACGCACCGGCACGCTCAACATCAAATTTCCATTCTTGCTCACGATGTCCGCGAGCATCGGAATGACCGTGGCAGCGGTTTTGTATTGATGCCTTTCAAATATTGCGCGGTCGTAATGCCAGTCGCCGAGGCAGGTTTCGGTCTGCCACGGTTCGGGCAAGATGCCGGTGGCCTTGCCGCGCTCGATGTCATAGACCAGCGCCTTGCGTTGCATCGGGTCGAGGTGCTTGCCGTTGATCACGACCTCGTTTTTGCCGTGCCGCCCGATGCTGGAATTGTAAAAATGCGCGGCCAGATCAAGGCCGATTTCATCCGTCACGCCATGAAACGGCAAAACCGTGTCGTCAAAACAAACCAAGTCCGGGCGGTAATCATCCAAAAGCTGTTTCGTGCGCAGGAAAAATTTTTGCATGTAAGCCGCGTCGGGAATCGTCGCGCCTTTGGTCCCATCCCAATCCCACCAGGTCCACTCTTTTTGGTTTCCGGGCACGTGGTTTTGCGCGTAGAGGTCTTGCGGGTCGAGGCCGTCCCACCAAAGACCCTTGCCGTCCGCCTTCGTCAATTTGCCATCGTAAGGCACACCGGCGAGTGGGCCAGTTTGATCCGCGCCCTGCGACGGTTCATACCACATCCAGGCGTGCGAGGCATGGACGCTCACGCCGAAACGCAGCCCGTTTTTTTTCGCCGCGTGCGCCCACAGGCCAATGATGTCTTTTTTCGGCCCGATGGCGACGGAATTCCACGGCTGAAATTTTGAATCATACAAATCAAAATTGTCGTGGTGGTTGGCCATCGCCAGAAAATATTTCGCGCCGCATTTTTTGTAGAACGCGAGCAGGTCGTCGGGATGAAAGTTTTCTGCCTTCCAATCATTGATGACGTCCTTGAAGCCAAACTGAGACGGCGGGCCGTAATGTTCAACCTGATATTTATTCTGCCGGCAGCCTTGCTGATATAGGCCGCGCGCATACCAATCGCCGTCCTCCGGCTGGCATTGCGGCCCATACACCGCCCAGATGCCGAACTTCGCATCGCGAAACCAGTCGGGCGTCTGATATTGCGACGACAGCGATTGCCATGTCGGCTGGAACGAGCCGCCAGCGATTTCCCGCGCGGCCGGAAAACTCGTTTGCACCCCTGCCTTTGTGATGGCAATTGCCAGCAGAAACGACAGAACGACAAAACCTGAACGAAGTGGCAACTGATTAAACATGATTATTGCCCAGCATGGTAACAGACTGGACGTGTTTTGACATAGCTACCTAAATGGGTAATGCACTTTGACCGCAAATCGTAGATGCTCAAACGTGGCTTCCAAAAGTTCTAAGACGGTTTATCATTTTAGCATGGCTCGCTCGGTTTAAGGGTTTCCAGATTGCCTTCAATTGGTCTGGAATGTCAGTATCATGTTGTCAAACATGACTGCGGTTTCAATGCTGAGGAAACGCGCCCGGAGCAAATCCCGCATGGCCTCGTCTTCGGGTTCCGGCACATAAATCCCCGTCAACTCCCCGGCCCGGTACAGCCGGGCCAGATCATCCGCATCCCGCCGGTCCGTCTTGACCCGCTCGCCCGGCTTGCGGGGAATCTTGGACGGACAGACCAGCCTGCATGCCACGCCGTGCCCCCGCAAACACCGGCACAAGGCAAAACCCCGCGGCCCCGCTTCATAACACACTTTCAAAACCGTCCCCGGATGGGCGGTATGGAGCTTGTTAATGAGCTTGAGCACGTCGTCATGCTCCCCGCCGATGATCCCGTACCGCCGCACTTCCGTTGAGTCCGACGGCGCCAGGCTCACCGCGATGCTGTCGTTATGCACATCCAGTCCAACGAACAGGACCGGGCCTTTGCTCGCCACCGGGCCAGCAGGTTTGGACCGGGGCGAGGGATGCGGTTTTTGCGGCTCGACAGCTTGGGGTTCGCGAAGTATGTATGTCTTCATGGTGTCTGTTTTCCTTTCATCTGTTGTCTGGGGCGTGAGTCCCACAACCTGTGGCTCGGCACCGTTCACGCGGCGCAACCCACGTTTAACTCGGAAAGCAGACACCCTATTCACTTTCATCGCCAGCCATACTGTCTAGGCCGACAATCACCTTATGAAAACACGAGGCATTACTCCCTTTCAGATCATCTTAGCGTTTTTGATTTTGATTGGCCTCCCACAGATGTCGTTTTCATCGGATGCGACTAATCATTTCAGTATTCACTTACAGGATGGATTTGTTCAAAACCGCGAAGTCGTCATTCAAGTGGATGGTCATGAGATTTACAAAGGCGTGCCGCAGACTTCGCCAGTTTTAGGTTTAGCTAAGGAGATCCCTGTTCTGGCGGCGACGGAGCACCCCACAGTGTCATTCACCATCTCCAGCACTCAGATTGGCTGGACAAACCAGATAGATCTAAAAGCTGGTTCGGTAGTCGGCTTTAGCTTGGCAACCAACGGAGCAGTCATCGTTCAACAAGCCAAGAGTTTTAGTTATGATTGAGCGGCAGCCTAACCATTCGCGAGCCCGTGTGAAAACTATTTGACCGGAGTTGGGCAGCGAGCCGTCAGAGTAAAGCGAGGAGGTCTCTTTTCAAACTAAACGGCCCCGCCGCCTTTGGTGTTCCAGTGAAGTATCCGGGTTATGGGTGGGAACAATC
>DASZCA010000437.1:0-29448 GCA_035943555.1 Verrucomicrobiia bacterium | reverse complement strand
GTGGGAGTGCTGCGGCTGATCCCGCTCGGCGCGGGACACAGCCGCGCTCCGGCCAAATCATTTCGGCGGCCACTCCACGCCGTCCAATTCCTTCGGCAATTGTCGCGGATCCACCGGATAGATCAGCGACATGTCGGGCTTCGTCGCGGCACCGGGTAAAAGCTCAAATTCCTCCGGCGCGCCGATGATCAGCCAGAGCACTTCCGTGTCCGTATCATTGAACACCTGCCGCAACGGCTCCGGCCCGACCATCACGCCGCCGTGCTTGGGCACTGTCAGCGTTTCCTCGCCGATGCGGATGCGGCCTGTGCCTTCGAGTACGAAATAAAATTCTTCCGCGCGGATATGTTTGTGCAACGTGTTCGCGCTCTTCGGCGGTAACCGCCACAAGCGAGCGCCCATGTTCTCGCTGCCGGTGCGCTCCAAGAAATCCGCATTCGGGATGCGCATGAGGTTGGATGGACGCCAATGCAGGTCGTCCGGTGTGATGAGATGATAACCTTGGATGGCTTTCATATTTCAATGCTCACTCTTACCCGCCGGTTTCAGATCGTTCACCGTGACTTCCGGCCAGCCGTCGGCGTTCCAGCGCAACGGCATGATGGCCAATGTCGCTTCGCCCCGCATACGGACGTCGCCTTCAAAATCCGAGGTGAACCACTCTTTTCCATTCGCGGTGAGCATGCCGGCATGGCCCGGTCCGACCAACGGTCCGTTCACGGCCGGCAGAAACACGCTGCCGCCGCGCTGCAGCATGTCCTTGCCCGCCTTGTCGAGGTAAGGGCCGGTGATGGTCTTGCTCCGGCCGATACGGATATTATACGTGCTGTTTGTGCCTTCGCAGCAGGCGTTCCAATTGACGAACAGATAGTAGTAGCCGTCATGCTTGCAGAGGTACGAGGCCTCGATTGAGTCGTTGTAAGCGAGAGAAGTCAGTTTGGAATCCGGGGCGATGCGCTTGCCGGTCGCGGGATCGAGCTGGATCAGCTTGATGCCGCTCCAGTAGGAACCGAACGCCAGCCACAAACTGCCGTCCGTGTCCTGGAACACCGCCGGGTCGATCGCATTATAATTGTCACCCTCTTGCGTCCGCACCACGATCCCCTGGTCGGTCCAATGATATGCCGGATCCTTCGGGTCGAGCGTCGGCGTGGTGGCCAGGCCGATGGCCGAGGTCATCTTGCCCATCGTGGAGACCGCGTAATACAGCAGATAACGGTCACCCACCTTCATGACATCCGGCGCCCAGTATGACATGTGCCGGTTGCCGGGCACCGTGTCGGCGACCCATCCCGGTGCCGTCTGGAAAACTGCCGGCCCGGCCTCCCAATGCACCAAATCCTTGGAATGATACGACGGCACGCCGCGCCCGGTGTAAAACACCCAATACTCGTCGCCACACTTCACGACATCCGAAGGATCACGCGTCACGATGCCCCGGCTCGCCGATTCTTCCAGCGTGAACGTCTGCATTTGGCGGTGGATGTCGGGGCGGTCGATATTCGTTTGCGCCAGCGCTGCCGTCGCACATAGCAGAACGGCAAGAATTGATTTCAAAGTCATAGTGTTTGCTTACGTTAATCTGGCGGCCAAAAAAGACGAGCGCATTAAGTTAAGATAACGCATATTGAAAAGTGGACGCAGAAGCGAGCCCCGCAAGGCGGAGAGCGCTTTTTAGAAGTTTTTTGTGGGATTAGCTGCGAAGACACTGTTGCGTTCTAACGTAAAGAACGCAGCTATGTACGTCCTCTCCTGGGGGAGAGGAAACAGGTGAGGGCGGGCAACTTTTTTCAAGCTCGCTTGCTAATATGTTTTGAGCCACGCGCCCCTCAATGCTCCTTAAAAAACTTCACAATCAGTCCGGGCGCCGATGCTGGCACGACGTGCCCGCCCGGATGGATAAACTCCACTACCGGCGTACCGCTACTGGACGGATACAACGTACAATCCTTCGCCCACGCCACGCCATTGGTGGAACAATGATCAATTTTCAGCAGTTCATCCATCATCGCCTTCTGCCACGAAAATTTCACCAACGGATCATTTTCACCGGCGATATGCAGGACCGGCTTGGGTTTCAACTGCGCCGCCCGTTTAAGATTGGCCGCCGCGCACGGGGCGACCGCCGCAAAAACATCGCCCCGCGTCAACCACAGCAGATACGTGAAACCGCCACCATTGGAATGCCCCGTGGCGTAGATATGTTTGGCATCGACATTATCCTCCTGCTTCAATCGCGCCAGCACGGCATCGAAAAATTTCAAGTCGCGGTCGCCATTGTCCCCGGCGGCCGCCTGCCAGCCATTGCGTTGCCCCTGCGGATCCGTGAGTTGTCCTACCGTCGGCACGCCCTGCATATACACCACGATGGCCTCCGGCCATTCCTTCTCGATATGAAAACTCCGCTCGGCATTGCGCGAATTACCGCCATGGCCGTGAAAAACAAACACTACCGGCGAAGGATTGGTTTTGGCGGAAGGCGGCGCGTAGATCAATGCGGTGCGAGTTAAACCGTCGATTTGATAAGTCACCTCTGTGGGCGTCGCGGTTTGAGCGATTGCAATCACGGGAACAACTGCTAGCAACCAGAAAAGGAATGGTTTTTTCTTCACTTTATTCCAGACGTAGAAATTTCTGAAACGTTTCTGAAAATTTAGATCATATGGCTATGCCATTGCGGGCTTTTAAGGCTTTAGGTGGCCTTGCTTCGTACCACACTCCCCTCCACCCATTCATTATCCGGCTGCGCGTACGGGCGGAAGGTTTCGAGGCTGCCTTCGCGGTCGTTGTAGTAGAGGGCGCGGTTCAGGCCGAGGGTGGCGGCGGTGGGGGAGTCGATGAGGCTGGCGGAATCGCTGGCGCTCATCTGGAATACGACGCGCATCTCGAATTCGCTCAGCATCTTCCGGCCGAGCGAACGGTTGATGTTGTTGTAGGTATCGCACGTGACGATCACGTGGATGCCGCGCGCCGGGCCTTCGGTGATGAGGTTCTGCAAGATGGCGGCGGGGTTGGGCGCATCGCTGCGGCTGCTGGAAAAACTGAATTCATCCTCCTGCCGCAGTTTCTTAAAATTCTGCAAGCCTTGGATGAGCACGAAGATTTCCGGGCCGGTGGCTTCGTTGCCTTCGCGCCGTTTCATCTCTTCTGCCAAGCCGCCCATCACTTCGGCGAGGTTGCCGTTGGTGCCTTGGATGGTCTGGTGCGGCACGGCTTTGATGATGCGCTCCAGCAATTCCCGCTGCGGGAGGCCGGGCGGGGTGCTGTCCAAAACCACGAAGCGCACACTGTCAGCGGGATATTGCGCGGCGAGCGAGACGAGGGCCACGGCTACGAGGGTTGCCGTCCGTTCTTCGCTCTGGCCGGCCACGAGCAAGTTGCTGCCGCTTTGCCGCCGGAAAATGGCTTCGGTCGGTCCTTTGATGGAATTCGGCGCGCCGATCCACACGCTGGCTTGCGTCGGAACCTGCGTGGCCGGTTTTTGCAATGCAGCGCGTAGCGGCAGATTTTCCCGCACATCCGCCGGAGCATTGCCTTCAAAAACAATCGGGCCGGGATATTCTTTGCCATCGTCAGCGGCGCGGTCGGCGCGGTCGCGAATCTTTGCCAGATAATCATCGCGCACGGTGTCCGGCAGCCAGACGGTCTGGAACGGGCTGTTGCCCTCGATCGCGCCGGCGGCATCGTTGTAGATGCCTTCGCCGGGTCGCGAGAGCAGGCGCGGCGCGGGATTGTCCTGGTCCATGATGAGATACGCGTCCGCTTCATTGCATTGCAGGGCGATGCGGATGACCATCTGCCCGATGGTCGCGCGCGCCAACGTATACGCGCCGCCGAGCGTCTGGGACCCCATCAAGACATGGATGCCGAACGCACGCCCCTGGCGGACGATGCGGTCCAGCAAAACCGCCGCGCCTTGCGAGATGCGGTCTTCCTCCGTAAAAAATTCTTGAAACTCGTCGATGATGAGCAGCGTGCGGGGGACGGACTCGGTGCCGCCGGCGCGTTTGTAACCGGGCAGGTCTTGCGCGCCGAGCTTGCGGAACATGTCACCACGCCGGCGCAATTCATCGTCCACCCGTTGCAAAACGCTCAGGCCAAATTCACGGTCGCTCTCGATGGCGACGACGCGCGCATGCGGCAACCGGCGGCTGCCGTAACATTTGAACTCCACACCTTTCTTAAAATCCACGAGATAAAATTCCACCTCTTCCGGGCTGCACCGCAGCGCGAGATTGGTGATGAGGACATGGAACAGCGTGGATTTGCCGGAACCGGTCTTGCCCGCGATGAGCGCGTGCTGGCGCGTGCCGCTGCCGACTTCGAGATATTGCAATTTGGTCGCGCCGGAGCGGCCGATGGGCACGCGTAGCAGCGCGGCGGTTTGTTCCGTCCACATCTCCGATTCAGCGGGCGCGATCTGGGCGAACGGCACCTCGACGCGGTTGGCGTCCTTGCTGCCCTGGCCGACTTGATGCAGAAATTCCGTGGCCAGTTCCGGCGAAGGCGGCGGATCTAAAACGAGTTGCACACCGGACGGCTGCCCGGCGGCGAGTTCAAAACCGCGCGGGGTGCGGAGGAGGCAGACGCTGCTGGCGCGTAACTCATCCGGCACAAACTCCTGCGGCAAGGCGGTCCGCTGATCCCAATGGATGAGCGTAAAGACGCCGCAACGCGCGCCGCTCGCGGCAATATTGCGGAGGCGGCGGGCGGCGGTTTCGCTGAAATTCACGGGGAACGAACCGATGACGAGGAAATGATATTTCTCCGCGACGCTACCGGCCTGCGCATTGTATTCGGCGATGGTCGCGTATTCATTGCGGAGATACATCTGGATGATCTTCTCCATATGCTCATTCAACTCGGCCAGCTTCTCCTCGAACTGGGCCGCCTGCGTCCAGATACGGCTGTTGATGCTGCTTTCCTCATAGTCCGCGAGATGCATCAGCGCTGAAAAATTTTGGCCCAGCCCGACCGGATCAAAGATCGTGAAGCTCAGCTTGCCCGGCGGTGTGGTGGCAAGGAGGCGAAAAATGATGTCATTGATCGCGCCAAACGCCTCCTCGCCGCCGCTCTTGCCGGACTCGAACAACAAGGAGCCCCGCGTTGGGAACACCAATGACAGCGGCGCGGATAGGGTCGCCGGGCCGGGCCACTTCAAGCGCCCATCTTTCGGCAACGAACCGACAAATTTTTCAACACCGCCTTCCAACTGCCCGAACTTGGCGGCGTTCTGAAATTCGCGCGGCGGCATCCAATTTTTCCATGATGCGTCATCCCACGGTGGAAACACCGCATTGGCCACGGCTTGGGCGGCTTGCAGTTGCGCATACAGCGGAGTGATCTGTTGGTTCCAATCCGATTCCAGTTCCTGCCATTGGCGCTGATATTTTTCCTCGAACTGCGCCATTCTGTTTTTCTGCACGTTGGCAAGTTCCTGTGCCTGCGCGGCATCTTGCGTTTTTATATCGGCGGCGGCGCGGGCAAACCGGCTTTGCAACTGGGCGGTCTGGGCCCGGTGCCAGGCTTCATTTTTGCGGGCGATGCGGCTCGATTTCTCGGTGATCGCACCCGAACTGTTGGTGCGGGAATTCGTGAGATCGCGCACGGACTGCCGCCATTCGCGGTTAAAATTTTGTTTGGCGGCTTCAAATTCAGCATGGAGACGCGCCTGTTCCGCCTGCAAGTGAGTGCCTGATTTTTCGATTCCGGCATCCAGCAACCGGCGCATTTTCGCCAGGCTGGCCGCGATGCTTTTAGCCAGTGGTGTGGACGACTGGCCGCCGATGAAATGAACCGTAACCACCAATAACAACGCAACGAGTGCGCCGGCGGCTACCGCATGCGGAACCATGGGCCGACCAAAATGCGCACCGATCGGATCGGCCGCCGCGATGCCGCCCAGCACGATCACCACCAGCCAGACGGGAATGAATCTAAAGAGCCGGGGCAGGGGAAAGGCGGCGAACTTTTCGAGGTTGGCGGCCACCTCCGTTTGCAGACTTTGAAACTCGAGATAAAACTGGTCGTGCGAAGCGGAGAGATCGGGTTCCGGCCATGGCCGGTTGCGTGATAACATCCGCCGAAATTTTCCATAGCCGCGAAAGGCGCTGCGCGTCGCTGTTTCGAGCCGGTCCAGTTCTTCACCGGCGGTGACCGCATTTTGTTGGAACTGGTTGTATGCCGTGGTGGCATTGACCAATTCCTCATCCCGGTAAGTTTCCGCCGCCAGCACGCCTTGCTGGGTGCGCTCCCTGGATTTGATGTCGTGCTGGGCGACATGATCAGATACCTGCTGGTTGACGTTGGAGTGGGCGCGCGTGATACGGGCGCGACGTTCTTCAAAGCGCTCTTGAAGGCGTACCCGGGCGGCCTCCAAGGCGTTTTCCGATTCCACTTCTTTGGCGCGGATGAAGGCGGTCTGCGCCCGGCTTTGCTCGGCCAAGGCGTTTTGTGCCGCCGTCGTCTGCGAACGAAATTCGCCGGTCAATTTCTCCTCCCGCGCCACAAAACTTTGGACGGTGCTATTCAGCGTGTCCAGCAAGGCGAGCATCTGATCCACCCCAAGCTGCTTATTCACAATCGCTCCTTACTTTTTTCAACAGTTCCTCCAGTTGTTCCAAGACGGTGATCGAGCGGTTGACGTTGGCAGAAAGCTCCACCATGAACTTGCGCTCAAATTCCTCGCTCTTGGCGTCGCGCCAATGATTTTTAGTCTCCGCCCACTCCAGCGAAATTTCACGGGCGAGCCCGAGCAGCCGTCCTTTGTTGCCGGCCAAACTCATGCCTTCCCCTCCGCGGCGGTGGGTTCAGGAGTGGATGCCGGCGCGGGCGCCGGGGCGATATTATGATAGGCATCCAGCGCGGTGAGAGCGCGGTCCATGTAGGCGACCGCCTGCGCCATGTCACTGGCGAGAAAGCCGCGCAATTGGTCGACCTGTTTCAGCAAGGGCGCGGCACGATTATCGAGTTCGTTCTCCCAGCGGCGCAGGATCTTTAATTTGGCCTCCGCTTCCTGGATGGCACGCTGGCAACGCTGCACGGTCATCTGCAGAAGGGCGGCGGTGCCGGTCGGAATGGCGGACATGCGGGCGCTGAACAATTCCTGTTTGGCTTCTTCCAGCTTTCTTTCCCGGCGGCGCAATTCGAGTTCCCAAAATGATCGTTGTTCATTTTGCAGCCAGAGCCGCGTGCGGGACATCTCGCCGCTGACCTCGTCCAAAACCGGGCGCGCCTGGCCCAGAAAGACGATGAGCCTGGCCCGGAAGGCTTCGAGGGCATCGACCGATGAGATTTTGGCTCTGTCTGCCATGCCTTCAGCGCTGGTTCAAATACTCCTCGATGCGCTGGGCCTTGCGCAGCAGGAATGGCGCGTGTTCGCGGGACGACTCTACAAATTTTTTGAGCGCTTTCATGGTCTGCTTGAACTCCTCGGAGAATTTTTCATGTTCCTGATCTTGCCACGTGTCGCCCAGCGCGGCAAAGCGCGCGTGGAGCATAGTCATCCGGTTTTCCAGCTCGCTGTTGAAACGCTGCAGTTCCTCGGCGAACTGCCGCACTTTTGCCGGTTCCATGATTGCTTGCGCCATATATTTTTATCTCCGCTGAATTGTCCGTCGCACCACCGGGTCCGCCGCGATGGTCCGCGTTTGATGTTTTTTGAACTTACATCCAAACATCAAAAGCGCCACTTAAAACCGGAGGTGCGGCCTTTACGGCTGTTTAGCTTGGCTGCCCGCTGGCACCGGCAACGGCACGCCGGCCGATACGGGCGCGCCAAAAATCGGCGAGCCGTCCGCATTCCACGTGAATCTCTGCGCGCGCAGGTTGCGGTTCCAACCGGCGCCGGGATATTTCGCGGCGTGATAGATGATCCAGTCTTCCGTGCCATCCGGCGATTTCACGAAGCAACAGTGGCCGGGGCCATAGACATCCTTGGTACGTGAAAATACAGGTTTTGGCTTTTTGAACCAAGATTCCGCCTGCAGCGGATCGCCGCCCCTGAAGGTCACCTGGCCGAGGCAATAATTATCCGCCCAACTGCCGCTGGCAGAATAGATGACGAAGAGGTGGCCATCATGCTGGAGCGCTTCCGGGCCTTCATTGATCCATGGTGGTCCGTCGCGTTTTTCCCAGTCATATTGCGGTGTGGAGATGCAAGTGCGACCGCCTTTCGCGGTGAGCGGGTCGGACAGTTCGGCGATATAGATGCGCTGGTCTACGTTTTTGGCGCCTGCCCAGCCGGACCAGATGAAGAACATCCGGTTGCTGTAGGTGAACATGCTGCCATCGATAGCCCAACAGTCTTCGGGTAATTTCAATTCGCCTTTGAAGACGAACGAATCTTGCGGGTTCTGCGTGGTGCCTTCCAGCACGTAAATGCGGTGGTTTTTGTTATCGCCATCATCGGCGGCGGTGTAGATGTACCATTTGTTTTGGATATAGTGCAGTTCCGGTGCCCAGACTTCTTGGGAATAGGGTTTGCCTGAGGGTGGCGTCCACACCATGGCCCAACGGCTTTTGCCGATCTCCACCGGGCTGGCCGCGCGGGCGACGGCAATTCCGCCCCGGTGTGATTGCACCAAGAAATAGTTGCTACCGTGCTGGATCATCCACGGATCGGCGCCTGATTTGGCGATGGGGTTGGTGAAGGTTTCGGCGGCGGGGGAGGAGACGCAAACCAAGACGAGAAACAGGAACAAGAATGGGTGAAACCATTTCGGTCGGAGCGCGGCTGTGTCGCGGAGACCAGCCGCAGCGGCTTCGCATTGCGGGGCGTGTGGGATTATTTCTCGCGTTTCTACTATCGGAAGTGCTGCGGCTGATCCCGCTCGGCGCAGGACACAGCCGCGCTCCGGGGGATATGCCTTCGCGTTAACCATTGGCAAATTCAATTCTGTTTGGGATCGGTCAAGCCCTCAGCCAGATGGAAACGTGCGACATCGCCCGCGCCGCGAACGCCGGGGATCAGCATCATCATGCCGGTATCAATCTCTTGGAAATAAAAGAACAGCGCGATGCGTCCGTCCACCCGGCCATTGCCGTGAAGAAACTTGTGTGCGCGCAGATTGGACACCAGCGCCCCCTCGACTTCCACCTTTCGCCCGATGTCTTTGGAGGCGACATGTCCCAGCACCGCGACCAAATGCGGCATGGTGTCCACGTCCGACGCGGTGACGAACGCCGGGTCGCCGGCAAACTCTTCCAGAAAATAATGCACCGCCTTCTCGTAATCCGTGGGGTGCAGCATCCGCTCGCGCAATTCGGCGAGGTGTTTGGGAAAATCTTGGGAGGCGGAATTCATGGGGTAAAATTAGGGCAGAGCGGCAGCTCTGCCCCACCAGTATTGATTACGCCTTGGCGTAAAGTTCGCTGCCCTTATCGGCGAATTCCTTGGATTTCTCTTCCATGCCCTTTTTCAGCGCTTCTTCCTCGGCGATGCCCTGTTCGGCGGCGTACTTGCGCACGTCCTCGGTGATTTTCATCGAGCAGAAGTGCGGGCCGCACATCGAGCAGAAGTGAGCAGTTTTGGCGCCGTCTTGCGGCAGCGTTTCGTCATGGAACTCGCGTGCGGTGACCGGATCGAGCGCGAGGTTGAATTGATCTTCCCAACGGAATTCGAAGCGCGCTTTGCTCAGCGCGTTGTCGCGGTATTGCGCGCCCGGATGGCCTTTCGCCAAGTCGGCGGCGTGCGCGGCGATTTTGTAGGTGATGACGCCGTCTTTCACGTCCTTCTTGTTCGGCAGGCCGAGGTGTTCCTTGGGCGTGACGTAGCAGAGCATCGCGCAGCCGTACCAGCCGATCATCGCGGCGCCGATGCCGCTGGTGATGTGGTCGTAGCCGGGCGCGATATCCGTCGTTAGCGGTCCGAGCGTGTAGAACGGCGCTTCGTGGCACCATTCCAACTGCTTGGCCATGTTTTCCTCGATCATGTGCATCGGCACGTGGCCGGGACCTTCGTTCATCACTTGCACGCCTTTGGCCCAAGCGCGCTTGGTGAGGTCGCCCTGCACTTCGAGTTCGCCGAACTGCGCCTGGTCGTTCGCATCCGCAATGGAACCGGGGCGGAGACCGTCACCGATGGAAAAAGCGACGTCATATGCGGCCATGATGTCGCAGATATCATCCCAATGCGTGTAGAGGAAATTTTCTTTATGATGCGCGAGGCACCATTTGGCCATGATGCTGCCGCCGCGGGAAACGATGCCCGTCATGCGATTGGCCGTCATCGGCACAAAGCGCAGCAGCACGCCCGCGTGAATGGTGAAATAGTCCACGCCTTGCTCGGCCTGCTCGATCAGCGTATCGCGGAAGAGTTCCCACGTGAGGTCTTCGGCGCGACCGTTCACTTTTTCCAACGCCTGATAGATCGGCACCGTGCCGATGGGCACCGGCGAATTACGCAAGATCCATTCGCGTGTGGCGTGAATGTTCTTGCCGGTGGAAAGATCCATCACCGTATCCGCGCCCCACTTGGTGGCCCAGCGCATCTTCTCGACTTCTTCTTCGATGCTCGAAGCCACGGCACTGTTGCCGATGTTGGCGTTGATCTTCACCAGGAAATTACGACCGATGATCATCGGTTCGCTTTCCGGATGGTTGATGTTCACCGGGATGATTGCGCGGCCGGAGGCGACTTCATCACGCACGAACTCGGGCGTGATCTGCGCGGGGATGCGTTGCGGAAAACGGCTGAAAATGCTGGGTGTGTACGCGCTTTTGCCCAACTGCGTGGAGCCGGCGTGTTGCTTGTCGAGCTGGTTGCGGATGATGTCCTTGGACATCTCGGCGATTTTCGCGTGGCCCATGTTTTCGCGGATGGCGATGAATTCCATTTCCGGCGTGATGACGCCCGCGCGGGCATACGCGAGTTGGGTGACGACCTTGCCGGCCTTCGCACGCAAGGTGCGGCGGCGCTGGCTCTTCAAGCCGGGAAATTCCACGAGACGGTTTTTCTCGGCTTGGCTGGCGAACTCGGCGTGTTTGCCGGAGAGGTAGCCGTTGTCTTGCGGCTTCACTTCGCGGCCGTCATATTCTTCCACGTCGCCGCGCTTCAGGATCCAGTCGCGGCGCAGGGCGGGGAGACCTTCGTCGGAATTGGCGTTGAAATTGGGATCGCCCCACGGACCGCTGCAATCATAAACGCGCACCGGCGCATTCGGGGTGATGGCGCCCGTATACGACTTCGTATCGGTCACGGCGATCTCGCGCATGGGCACGCGCACTTCGGGATGGATGGTGCCGGCCACGAAAACCTTGGTGGAGGCGGGCAATTGTTCGCTGCTGTGCGGTTCAAACGAGTCTTTGGTGGCGATCATATGTAAAATCAGTTGCTAGTCTTTGTTTGAGAGTTGAGAGCGGCTCCCGGTTTGAATCCGTTGGGGGCGAAAGGAGATTTTTTCCCTGCGCCGGCATTATCCGGTTCAAGTTCACGGGTCATTGGCGCTTTCGCGTCAAACTCTCAGCGTCACCCACGAGGTGATTTGGCTCCCCGAACAGAGCCAAACTAGAACGATTCTCCCGCAGCGTCAAGCGTGGGGATGGTTCGGAGCGCGGCGGTGTCGCTGACCGGGCGCAACGGCTGTGCAACATTAGGGCATATGGAGTAGCATCACACCTCTCTGCCTTTGAATTTGCTGCGGCTGATCCCGCTCGGCGCGGGACACAGCCGCGCTCCGACGAAATCACGCCAGCAACTTTTCAAAACGCGCGGCGGCGGCATCCCATTCAGCGGAATTTTGCGGAGTGAACGTTTTCAGTTCGAACGAATTTCTGACCACCTCGCGCGCGGCTTCGTGTGATTCAATGTGACCGAGTGCCATGGCTTGGATGAGGATGTTACCGAGCGCGGTGCATTCCGTCGGGCCGGCGTACACGGGGATTTTCAGCGAATTCGCTGCGAGCTGGTTGAGCGTCGTGGCCTGGCTGCCGCCGCCGACGATATGCAGCTTCTCGATCTTCTTGCCCGTGAGCCGTTCCAGTTTGCGCATCGTCACACGATAGAACAGCGCGAGACTTTCGTACACGCAACGGACGTAGGCGGCGTGATCCGCCGGCACCGGCTGGCCGGTCTCCATGCAAAATTCCGCGATCTTTTTGGGCATGTTGTCCGGGCTCAAGAAGCGCGAGTCATCCGGATTGATGAGCGAGACGAAGGGCGGGGCTTCCGCTGCAAATTTTTCCAGCGTGGCGTAATCGTACTTCTTGCCTTCCTTGGTCCACTGGCGGCGGCATTCCTGGATGATCCACAGGCCGATGATGTTCTTAAGCAGGCGGACGGAATTGCCGTAGCCGATCTCGTTCGTGAAACCCAGCGTGCGCGAAAGGTCGTTGATGATCGGGTCGGCGGTCTCGACGCCCATGAGCGACCAGGTGCCGGAACTGAGGTACGCCCAATTCTCGCCGCTGGCGGGAACGGCCGCGACCGCCGCGCCCGTGTCATGCGAGCAGGTCGCGATGACCTCGATCTGTGGCAGGCCGGTTTCCGTGGCGAGATTTTTTTTCAACGGTCCCAGCTTGGTGCCGGCATCGCAGAGCGGTGCAAGCATCTCCTCGCGCAGTTTCAGCGCTTTCAGTAGTTTCGCCGACCAAGTGCGGGTATGCGGATTGTAAAGCTGGGTCGTGCTGGCGAGCGAAATTTCATTGCGCGCGACGCCGCTGCAATAATAATTAAAAGCATCGCCGATCAGGATGAGTTGCTTGGCCTTGGCCAGCAGCGCGGGATCTTCGGCGGCAAGCTGGTAAATGGTGTTGATGGCCATGAACTGGATGCCCGTCTCGGCAAAAATGATGGGCCACTCGATCTTGGCCCTGGCGTTTTCTACGCCGCACGCCGTACGGGAATCGCGATAGCACCACACCGGCAGCATGGGCAGGCCGCGTTCGTCGTAGAGCACATAATCCACGCCCCAGGAATCGCTGCTGATGCTGGCGATGGGCAGTTTTTTGGCGGCGGCTTTCTTCAGCGCGATCTTCAGTTCATTGAACAGGCCGTCGAGGTTCCAATGCAGCGCGCCGTTGGTCTTGACGGGGCCGTTGGGAAAACGGTGCAGTTCCTCGAGGACAAGTTTGCCGTTGTCGAGGGTGCCGAGCATGAGCCGGCCGCTGTCCGCGCCGAGGTCGCAAGCAAGATAGTATGTGGGCATGGTTGAAATTCGCGGGAATGTTACGGGAAGTGCATGCAGAGTCAAAAATGTTCTTCCGCCCATGAGCCGGACTCACCTTTTGGATGATTTTTGCGGGACGGGTTTTTGCGCAAAAAAATTGCCAACCGATGCCATCGGCGTATTGTGGGCGGAGCTAACGCGACCAACTTGCGATCAAATACCTATGAGCACCCAACTTGACCAACTCAAACAGTTCACCACCGTCGTCGCCGATACTGGCGACTTTGGCACGCTGAAACAGTTCACCCCCCGCGATGCCACCACCAATCCGTCGCTGATCTTCAAGGCGGCGCAGATGCCGGAGTACCAGTTCATCGTGGACAAGGCCATCGCCGATAACAAATCCAAGGCCAGCGGCCAGGAACTCGTACACCTCGTGCTCGATGATCTGCTCATCCTGTTCGGTGTGGAAATCTTGAAGATCGTCCCCGGCCGCGTCTCGACCGAGACCGATGCCAACCTGTCTTTCGATACCGAGGCGCTCGCCGCCAAGGGCCGTCAGTTTATCAAGATGTACGAAAAACAGGGTGTCGCGCGCGAACGCATCCTCGTCAAGATCGCGTCGACGTGGGAAGGCATCCGCGCCGCGGAAGTCCTGCAGAAGGAAGGCATCAACTGCAATCTGACGCTGCTTTTCTCGCTGGCCCAGGCCGTTGCTTGCGCCGAGGCCAAGGCCAAGCTCATCTCGCCGTTCGTCGGCCGCATCATGGACTGGTACAAGGCCAAGGAGAAAAAAGATTTCGCGCCCGCCGAGGATCCCGGGGTCATTTCCGTGAAGGAAATTTATTCGTACTACAAAAAATTTGGCCATGCCACCGAGGTGATGGGTGCCAGCTTCCGCAATGTCGGTGAAATCCAGGAGCTCGCCGGTTGCGACCTGCTGACGATCAGCCCGAACCTGCTCGCCGAGTTGCAAAAAACCGAGGCGCCGCTCCCCCGCAAACTGAGCCCCGAGATCGCCCGCGAATCGAAGATCGAGAAGCTGCCGCTGGACGAAAAGAAATTCCGCTGGCTGTTCAACGAGAACGCCATGGCCACGGAAAAGACCGCAGAAGGCATCCGTCTCTTCAATGCGGACGCCCAGAAGCTCGCACAATTTGTGGCTGCGAAGCTGAAGTAATGGATTTGAGGGCGGGGCACGGAAGCTTTTCCGTGCTCCGCAGCTTTAAAGGCGCCCGCCTTAAACTTGACTAATCTTTGCAGAGAACCTATTCTCTCGCCCCTTGGTCGGTGGCCATAGCTCAATGGTAGAGTCCAAGCTTGTGGAGCTTGCTGTTGCGGGTTCGAGTCCCGTTGGCCACCCCATTTTCCCCTCATCGGCTTGCTCAAGCCGGTGATTTTCTGAAAACCTCGCCTCAATTCAGGCAGTTCATCCATATTAAAAATGCAGATTGCATAGCTTATTTTTCGCAACCGTGCATCAGGCATGATTTAAAATTTGGTTCTTCAACCGTCCGTGCGCCCGCTTTCTTTGGGAATTCTGCCAGTCAAAATGTGACCCGACAGCGGAAAGGTCTGGCAGGCACCATGATTTATAGTTTCTCCATCCGAACAGGGTTTTGATTTGAGAGCCGGTCCGATCCGCGCTCCTATGCGATTTTTTTTGGTATGGAAAAGGCTGGGAACTTCCCATGCCTTGAATGAACGAACACCGGATTTAAGAGAAGGAAGTCCGGAGGTCTGATCATGAAAGCATTCACAAGCCGGGTAGCCTTGGTGATAAAAACCGTTTGGAAGATGTTTAAAAACTAATTTCAAATAATTGCGTCCAGAAGCCGGTTGCAGCCGTAGTGCATATGACAGCCAAGACTGTTTAAAAAATTCCCGCCATGAAACAGTCGCCTGCCCGCCGCCGGTTCCGCGTCCCGCCATGAGAAGGTGTGCATGCCAGCCAGAATAATTTTTGCCGGCCCGGTCCGGCGCATTTGGACGGTCACGGAAATACAGACAATGAAACATCGACCAACGAGTTTTCGATTTGAAAGCCGCTGATCACAACCAACCATGAACACATAAAACATATGAGCAACACGGAAAAAACAGCCAAAGCCGGCCTTGATCGCCGTTCGTTTTTGAAACGGTCCTCGTTTGCCAGCATGGCGCTCCTGCCGGTGGCCGGACTTCTGTCCACCACCCGCAGCGCCCGCGCCGGTTCCGCCAGCATCTCGTTAAGCGATGGCGACGTGGCCGTCCTGCAATTCCTTCGCGCGGCAGAATTCGTGGAAGCCGACCTCTGGGGCCAATACGCCGAGCTGGCCTTCTACAACAAAAACTTTCGCGCGGCGTTGAAAGCCATCGATCCCGCCCTGCCGGAATATGTCATGGGTGACCATCAGGACGAATTGAGCCATGCCAACTTTATCACGGGCTTTTTGGAAAATGCCGGCGTGACGCCGGTCGATCTTTCCAGTTTCTATACGCTGCCGGCGGTCAATGTCACCGGCGTGGACCAAAGCAAAAAACGTCTCACGAACCTGACGAACCTCACCATTGATACAAGCTGGTATCTGCGTTATCGCAATCAGACCAATCCTGATTTTGGCGGCACCTATGCTCAAACAGTGAATATCACAAACAGGCCGACTGTACCCACGTCAAATAGCGTTACGGGTGCCCAGTTGGATATTATTGCCCAGACCGCCGCATTCCACTTCGGGGCCATCGAACAGGGTGGCAGCAGCCTCTATCTTTCTTTGCTGCCCAAAGTCACCAACTTGGACGTGGTCTCCATCCTCGGTGCCATCGGGCCGACGGAGTTCTATCACTTTGCCACGTTCCAAACGGCGCTGGAAGGCATCCGGCCCATGAGCCGCAACGGCCTGGTGTTTCCGGACCTGAAAGGGGCGACCAATTCAACCACGGCCAACATTTTTCAAACATTGACACCCCGTCATTGTGCTTTCTTGGATCCCAACTTGCCGGAGTGTTCCGTGATCCGGCCCTCCAGCACCGCCAACGCCGGTGCCGTGGCGGCCGCGAGCGGTTTGGCCGCCTCGGGTCTGTTTGCCGGTCAGCCGCAAGGATTCGTCGATGCCGTCGTCATGCTGGCGCAGGCCGCTGATGCCGCCGCGCGCAACGAATAATCAAAACCATTCCAGTTTACGCGTCGCTGGCAGGGTTTAAAACCTGCCAGCGATTTTTCGATGGTTGCGTCATTGCTAACTCACCCGCCCCGGTTCCGCGTCAGCAGATATATCCGTTCATAAGCCAGCAAATTCATTTCCGGAGTGGCTCCCGGACCGCAATCAAAATCATGGGCCCCGATATCCATCTTCAAGCATCGCAATTTTTCCGGTGTCGAGCCCTTAAGAATCCCGTAACGGTTGTAAAGTTTGACCAAGACCGCCCGTTCGGCTGCGTTCAACGGCGCGGGAAGGTTGGGGCTTGTCATAGGGTTGCTTTCACGCCCGGCCAATCCAGTCCGAAGCGGGCCAGATATTTTCGTAACCGGTCGGCGTCGTTGGCGATCTTGCGCTGCGTGCGCGAGGCGGCGAAAAGCTTGCGGCCCGCATCGGAGAGCGTGGCCGATTCGCCGCAGACTTGGATGACAAATGCCAGTTGAGCGCGGTCGAAGAGGTCGATTTTTTCCAGCGCCTTCTCATCCAAGACAGTTGCCAAAATGGCTTCCTGATCGTCGCCTGATGCGGGTGCGGCCCAGCCAGTTTTCAGCCGCTCGATTTCTCCCGCCAGCACCGGAGTGCTGATGCGACCGCCGGAGGACAGCGTGGCCATGCGGGTGACGCATGCGTTGAGGTCGCGAAAATTGGCCGACCATTTGGCGGCCGGTGACCGCGCAAATTCCAAGAACGCATCCCGCACTTCCTTGCTCATCGTGACGTGCTGGCCGCTCTTGCGTGTGAACTGTTCCAACTCGTAATCCAAATTCGGCTCGATGTCCTCGGGGCGCTGCCGCAATCCCGGCAGGCGGAATGTCCAGAGATTGGTCCGTGCCAGCAAATCTTCGCGGAAGCGTCCTTCTTTCACATCTGCCAGCAAGTCGCGATTGGTGCCGGCGATGAGTTGAAAATCGCTGTTCACTTCGTTGTCGCCACCGAACGGCAGGAAGCGTTTTTCTTCCAGCGCGCGCAGCAACATCGCCTGTTCATCAGCGCCCAGTTCGCCGATCTCATCTAAAAAAAGCATGCCGCCATCGGCCGCGCGCAACAGGCCGGGCCGTTCCTTCATTGCGCCGGTGAAAGCGCCTTTGACATGGCCGAACAATGCAGACATTGCCGAGTCGCCCCGCAACGTCGCGCAGTTCACCTCCACGAACGGCCCGCTGATCTGGTGTCGCGATTTTTTAAGCTCGTAGATGCGGCGCGCGAGTTGCGATTTGCCGGCGCCGGTCGGACCGGTCAACAGAATTGGTTCTTTGGCATGGATGGCCACGTGCTCGATCTGCTCAATGAGCTGGTTGAACAACGCATTGCGCGTGGCGATCCCGGATTTCAAAAATGTCCGCGCTTCTTTTTGCTCTTTGCCGAAACGCGATGCGAGCCGGTCATATTTTGAGAGATCGAGATCGATGATCGCAAACTTGCCTTCCGGTCCGCGCCGTTTTGGATCACCCGGAGAAGTTTGCACCAGCCGGGCGGGGAAGTGCCGGGATTCGGTGAGCAGGAACAGGCAGATCTGCTGCACGTGTGAGCCGGTGGTGATATGGACAAGATACTCCTCGTCTTCCGTGTCGAATGCATAACCGCGCGCAAACTCATGCAGGGCCGCATACACTTCAACAAAATCCCACGCGTCCTTTAGCGATTGTTCGGTGCCCCGGACTTCGGTGCGCGGGGAAATCCGCTGGATGTCCGCCATGACGACCCGGGCGGTATCTTTGAATTTCGGATCGTAGATTAGTTCAAAACGGTCCACCGGCAGATCGGTGTGTTTGCAGAGCGAGAGGGTGGGGCGCCATTTGTTCCAGCGTTCCTGGTGAAAGCCGGCATCCAGCGTACTGCCCAACATTCCAATGACCACCTGTTTTCGCGGTTTCATATCTTATAAGCGTTAATGTTAGAATAATAGCTAGTAATGCGTTTTAGCAATTGAAATCAGTCCCATCCGTGTAAAACAATAATGTGCCCGTATTTATTGTGATTTATGCAGGTTTAACATTTTTTACATGGTTGGCATGGCGGCTGCGATAGGAACTGGCAGAACATAACGAAAGAAATCATATGGCTAACAAAAACCTCTTCCAATCCCTGCGCGGCGCGCTCGTGCCGAAGACCGATGCGGTCAACGAAGCCGGCGGAGTCGCCTACGCGCTCTTGCCGAAGCAGGCCCTCGCGCAATATGCGATGACCGGCTGCTTGAACGCCACTTTCTATGCCTCGGCCGATGACCAGCTCGAAAAAGTGCTGGCCATGGCCAAGGTGGTGGATGCGAAGTTTCTCGCGCAGACGGCCGTATACGCCCGGGAAAAGGGCTTCATGAAGGACGTCCCGGCGGTGCTGTGCGCCGTGCTTTCGGTGAAGGATCCGCAATTGCTCCGGTCCGTATTCCCGCGCGTGATCGATGACGGCAAGATGCTGCGGAACTTCGTCCAGGTGTTGCGCTCCGGTGTCGTGGGCCGCAAGTCCCTCGGCACGGTGCCGAAAAAGCTCGCACAGCGCTGGCTGGAATCCCGCACGGACGAGCAGTTGTTCCGTGCGTCGGTCGGCAACGCGCCGTCATTGGCAGACCTCATCAAAATGGTCCACCCGAAGCCGGGTGCGGCCAGCCGCGAGGCGCTTTACGGTTACATGCTTGATCGCAAGCACAACGCCGAGGCGTTGCCCGCGATCGTGAAGCAATTCGAGGCCTTCAAGGCCGGCCAGCGGGAAGTTGTGCCTGATGTGCCGTTCCAGATGTTGACGGCGCTCGAGCTTGGCAAGAAAGAGTGGAAGGCCATCGCGAAAAATGCCCCGTGGCAGATGACGCGCATGAACCTGAACACTTTCCTGCGGCACGACGTGTTCGAGGACAAGGCGATGGTCAAACTGATCGCCCACCGGCTTGCCGATGCGCAACAGGTGAAGCGCGCCCGCGTGTTTCCCTACCAGTTGCTCGCCGCCTTCAAAAACGTCGGGGGCGACATGCCGAACCTCGTGCGGGATGCGTTGCAGGACGCGATGGAAGTCGCGACCGAGAACGTGCCACGCATCGCCGGCAAGGTGTATGTGCTGCCGGACGTGTCCGGTTCGATGAGTTCGCCGGTGACCGGTCACCGGACCGGGGCGACCTCGAGCGTGCGGTGCATCGATGTGGCCGCGCTCGTGGCGGCTTCCATCCTGCGCCAGAACCCGCAGGCGGAAGTCCTGCCGTTCGCCACGGGTGTGGTGGATGTCCGGTTGAACAGCCGGGATAGCGTCATGACCAATGCGCAAAAACTGGCGGCGGTTGGCGGTGGGGGCACGAACTGCAGCGCGCCGCTGGCTTTCTTAAACCAGAAGCAAGCCAAGGGTGACTTGGTGCTCTACGTCTCGGACAACGAGTCGTGGGCGGATGCCCAACGTGGCCGGGGCACGGAAACGATGCGTCTGTGGTCGGTGTTCAAGCGGTTTAATCCGCAGGCGCGGCTGGTATGCATCGACATCCAGCCGAACGCGACGACACAGGTGGCGGGAAATGGCGATGTGTTGAACATCGGCGGGTTCTCCGACCAGGTGTTCGAGGTGATCGCGGCGTTCGCGGAAGGCCGGTTGGGCGCGGATCACTGGGTGGGCGTGATCGAGAAGGTTGCAGTGTGAAATATGACAGGCACGGGAGCGGGGCCGTGGGATTTTGAATTTCCACCGGCGCCCGCTCCCCTTGAAAAGAATTTTTGGCAGGCCGAATGCCGCCTTGGGACTACATTAAAAACTGTAAAGTCTCGGCAAAAAACTTGTCGGCCAGCTTTTTGTAAGATTGATCTTTGGAAATTTTGAAGCGGCGGGAATGCCCGCAGGACTACATGGTAGAGCGCCCGGCCATGCGCCGGGAGGTCCGGGTTCATATCCCGGTCCCGCGCAAGCGGGATGGCTCAATAGACGTCTTGCAATCGATTGTCGCGCCGCTTCCAGAACAGGTTTTGAATGGCGAATGCCGGTGAAACTACATCCTTAAACAGGCGAGGTCGCGGGTTCGAGTCCCGCCGGTTCCAACAAACGGGATCGTAGCTCAGGGGTAGAGCGCGTTAAAACGTTTCATCAATTTTTGTCGTCACTGTCCTTTCGCGACGAATGCGGGGGCGACTACATGTAATCCGCAGGTCGCCGGTTCGACTCCGGCCCCCGGTCCTGAATGACCGGGGTAGCTCAGCGGTAGAGCAGCGGGAATGTTGCTCCAATTCTTGTCGTCGCGTTTTTTTGAGGCGGTTAAAAGCCGCCGGTTGATTTCAGTGCGAATGCCGTCGGAACTACATTGGTCGCGAGTTCGAGCCTCGCCGGCTTCACTAGACGGGGCCGTAGCTCAGTTGGTAGAGCAGTTAATTGTTTCGGCAAAATCTTGTCGCACTGTTTTAGAAAATAGAAAATATGAATATGAACACAGAAACGAACCGCCTGTTGATCCAGGCCACCGGCGAAGCCACGGGCTTCATTCCGGCGCCGGGCAACCAGGGCAAACCTATCACCGTCATCGGCACCCAGCCCATCCGCGACGCATTTGATGCCAAGTGCATCGAGCAGGCGCTCAACTCGCGTGGCGCGCCCGGCGTGACTGATCTCGTGCTCAATCCGGATGCACACGCCGGTTACGGTGCGCCCGTCGGCTGTGTGCTGGTCTCACCGACACATGTGTATCCCGGCCCGGTCGGCGTGGATATCAAATGCTCCATGAGCTTGCTCCAGCTTGATCTGCCGGCGGATGCCGTGGCGGACAAGACCGTCCGTCGTGCGCTCATCAATGCCATTGTCGAACGCACGCCTACGGGCGCGGGCAAGGGCCAGCGCAACGTGAAAAAGGGGCGTAATGTGAATGCCGAGCTTGGCCGTCGCGTCGCCATCGAAGGCGCGTCCGAAGGTGTGTGCCGTGAACTTGGTATTCCGCCGGAATGGGCGCAGCACTGCGAAGATGCGTTTCACGTCGGCCACGGCAACCAGCGCGATGACCTTGCGGCCCGCCTGGAATTTTTGATCAGCACCGGCAAGTTTCCAAAATTCGCGGACAAGATCCGCCAATTGGGCTCTTACGGCGGCGGCAATCACTTCGGCGAATGTGAAGCGGTTTCCATTGCGGATAACGACCGCGCCCGCCGGGCGGCCGAGGTGTTCGGCTTGCGGGATAATTGCATCGCATTCCTGTCGCACTGCGGTTCGCGCGGGTTCGGTTTTCAGTTGGCGAACGACCAGTTCCATACGTTGCAAAACAAATTTGCCGCGTGGAACATTCCGTTGCCCGGGAACGATCGCGAACTCGTATACGCACCGCTCGGCACGCCCGAGGCGGATGATTACATCGATGACATGTCGCTCGGCGCGAACTTCGCGACTGTGAACCACATGCTCATCAACGCGCTCGTGCTGGAGGCGTTTCAGGAGGTGATTCCGGGGGCGCGCGGCAAGCTGGTGTATTTCATCAGCCATAACATCGCGCGGCGTGAGATCGTGGGGAACCAGGAATGCTGGGTGCACCGCAAGGGCGCGACCCGCGCGTTCCCGGCGAATCATCACTCGCTCAAGGGCACGCCGTTCTACGAGATCGGCCATCCCATCCTGTTGCCCGGCAACCCGACCGCCGGCTCCTGCGTGATGGTGGCTGATCCCGGCGCGGACAAGAGCTGCTACAGCGTGAACCACGGTGCGGGCCGTGCGAAGGGCCGCAAGGCCGCGATCCGGGAACTCGACCAGAAGACCATCGACGACGAATTCGTGGCGCACGACATTCTGACAAACTGCCGCACGTATCCGAAAGATGAGGCGCCGGCGGCGTACAAGGATTTCAACGAGGTGTTGAACTCCGTGAAACTCGCCGGCCTGGCCAGCGAGGTCGCCCGTCTCCGCGCCCGTTTCGTCATCAAGGATAATGATGACAGTTTGAAAGGCGCTGCGTGAGGTGGCTTGTAGCGGCAGGTGGGCAGAATACCTGCCGCTACTCAGGTTACGGGATCAGAATTATAATGCCAGGAAATGCATTGTTTTAATTAAAAGCAATGGAGGCGATTCAATATGACCGTCTATTTGGTAGTTCAGGGATGCCTAGGCTGACCGCCTTAGCATGATATGCGTCTGCTTTTACCGTATCTATTTCTGTTCCGATTCCGTTTCGATAACATTTTTCGACATAAAGAGCGGAAGTGACATTGTCTTGTTTGTCAGCCAGTTCTAAATTTATCAAGAATTTTTGTTTTAATGCTTCCTGTTGCTTGATATCTGCATTTTTAGCGTCCTTTTCCGCTTCGGCTTCTGATAATTCTGTTGCTCGATCGTAATATTTATTCGCCATTGCAAGGTCTTTTTCAACGCCGACGCCATTGTGGTAACGGTCCCCCAAGCGCCGCAGGGCAAAAACGTCGCCTTTGCCAGCCAGATCGACGTCCTTTTTCATTTTATCTTGGTCGGCTTTTATGCGTTTTTCTTCCGCTTCCATCTCGGCTTTTAAAGCCTCTTTTTGCGGAGCTTCAATTTGAGCCCTTATTGTTTCAAGCTCTTCCTTGCTCCAAATTTTGTCGCAAGGGGTTCCATAGTCCAGCTTCGGAAGCGTTACCTTACGGCCATGGCTGTTGGTGTATGAAAGATAACCGCTACGCTTGGCCACTAACTTTTCAAACTCATGCTTGATATCCAGTGGATAGGGGAAATTGACCACTATGTAGAGGTCGTCCCCATAATTTTTTAATCTCTTTTGAACTGTTGTTTCTGACTCCCTTTTCTCCTGCTGAATGGTTGTTTGGTCATTTGCGCGGTATTGTGCAGTTGTAATGCCATTCGCATTGTTTATTGGGTTGTATCTGGCTCCTGTATTTGTCGCATGCCGGTTGTTGCCTCCAGAGTTTAAGCTGGCATTATAATTTTCATTTAATTTGTCGTTGGAATCGCTTCGACTGGTGGCCTTGGTAACGACACTTTTTTCTGTTCCTAAAGTGCCGGTCGTAATTTCACCGATCTCGCCAAAGGTGCCCTTGAAGATCAGAAAATCATCCTTTTCTTCAATAACTTCACCTTGAAATTCGACCCAGTTCTTTTCAAGGATGTAATTTGTTTGTCCATCAATTGATCTCCAAGGGTCTTTGGCGATGATTGATTTGATTTGCTGCGGAATTGATTCCACCATTGCATAAGTGGGTTGGCCCGATTCCGAATCAGTGGGATAAACGTCCTGGCCTCTTACGCAAATACCTGCCGTGATAAAAAACGCCCACGCCACGAAAACTCCATAATTTTGTTTCATATAGCCCTTTCCTATCCGAGATTCTCAACATTGAACACTTAACGTGTAATTTAGGCAAGGCAAGTTTGATGGTGGCAGCTTTGTGGTTCATTTTGCTGGAAACCATTGAATTCAAGGAGTTGCGTGGGCGTGCATTCATTGGCACGCTCACGCGGTTGCATGAATTTGCCTGCTGAACTTGCCTCGCTGCTGCGCACCGTTCCTGCGCTGGGCCGCGCCTATCTCGTCGGCGGGTGCGTGCGGGATGCGCTGCTGGGCATTACGCACAAGGATTTTGACCTCGAAGTGTATGGCGTGGGCTACGAAACCCTCGCGCGCGATTTGGGCGCGCATGGCCGTGTCGATCTCGTGGGCAAATCTTTTGGCGTGATCAAGTTTTCCAGCCGGACCGGAGCGCAATGGGATTTTAGTCTGCCGCGGCGCGATTCCAAGATGGCCGCCGGGCACAAAGGTTTCACCGTGGAGTTTGATCCGGACATCTCCCCGCGCGATGCCGCCAGCCGCCGGGATTTTACCGTCAATGCGCTGATGTTCGACCCGCGCACGGGCGAATATCTCGATTTCTTCGGTGGCCGTGCGGATCTGGAAAAACGCATCTTGCGGCACACCAGCCTGGCGTTCGTGGAAGATCCGCTGCGGGTGCTGCGCGGAATGCAGTTCGCGGCGCGCTTTGATCTCACGGCGGCACCGGAGACCGTCGAACTGTGCCGGTCCATCGTGCATACATTTCCGGAACTGGCCGTGGAACGCGTCGGCATGGAATGGTTCAAATGGGCGGGGACATCCAAGCGTCCCTCGGCCGGGCTGCATTTCCTGAAAGATACGGGCTGGCTGAAACATTTTCCGGAGATCGCGGCCCTCGATGGCACGCCGCAGGATCCTGGCTGGCATCCGGAGGGCGATGTGTTCGTGCATACCTGCCATTGCTGCGATGCCTTGGCGGAACGGCCCGAATGGCAGGCGGCGGATGAAATGACGCGCCGCGTGCTGATGTTTGCGGTGCTGGCGCATGACTTTGCCAAGCCGCAAACCACGCACGAGGCCGAACGCGATGGAAAAATGCGCATCGTTTCGCCGGGTCACGAAGAGCAGGGCGGCCCGGTGGCGGAAGCATTTCTGGCGCGGATCAATTCGCCGAACGAGATCAAAGAGCGCGTTGTCCCGCTCGTGATGCATCACTTGGCGCACTTGCAGACTTCCAGCGCGCGGTCGGTCCGGCGTTTGGCGAATGCCTTGAAGCCTGCGACCATCGCGGAGCTTTGTCTTGTGATGATCGCCGATCAATTTGGCCGTCCGCCCAAACCACGCATCGTCCACGAAGGCGTGACTGGCCTCCGCGCCATGGCGGAAGAATTGCGCCTGCGCGATTCCGCACCCAAGCCGCTGCTGCTCGGGCGGCATCTCATCGCGCGCGGACTGCGCCCCGGCGCGCGTTTTGGCACGTTGCTGGACGAGGCTTTTGAGGCGCAACTGGAAGGGCAGTTCACGGATATGGAGGGCGCAGAAAAGTGGCTCAACGGCCACGTCTGAATTTTTATGAGCTACATCATCGTTGATGTTGAATCGGACGGGCCGATCCCGGCGGAATTTTCAATGGTTTGTTTTGGTGCCGTTCTGTTTGATGATCAATTGGACAAATCGTTTTACGGGACGGTGCGGCCGGTTTCTGACCGGTTTGTTCCTGAAGCCTTGGCGATCAGCGGTTTCTCTCGCGAACAGCACCTTGGGTTTGATGACCCAAAAACGGTGATGGAATCTTTCGCGCTGTGGCTGGAGCAAAACATAAAAGGAAGGCCGGTGTTTGTGTCCGATAACGTGGCGTTCGACTGGCAGTTCATCAATTATTACTTCCACAAATTTTTAGGAAAGAATCCTTTTGGCTTTTCGGGTCGCCGCATTGGTGATCTGTATGCCGGTCTGGTCAAAGACGCGTCGAAGGCGACGGAGTGGAAGAAATACCGTGTGACCAAGCACACGCACAATCCTGTGGATGATGCCCGTGGCAATGCGGAAGCATTGCGGAAATTTCGTGGATTGGGATTGAGGATTTGATGGCCGAAACAAAATAACTTGCCAGCCGGTTTTGATAGTGTATTTTAAACACTAAATGAATGCTGCCACTGAAATCAAGCTCGGAAACGGCCGGGCCCTCCTGACCGATCTCTACCAGCTCACCATGGCCTACGGCTATTGGAAGTCCGGCCGGGCGGAGCGCGAGGCGGTGTTTCATCTGTTCTTCCGCAAGGCACCGTTCCAATCAGGTTTCACCCTCGCGGCGGGGCTGGACCTTGCGATCCGTTTTCTCCAAGACTTCCATTTTGCGGAAGATGACCTGCAGTTTCTGGCCACGTTGAAAGGCAATGACGGCCAGCCGTTGTTCGAGGCCGGTTTTTTGGATTATCTGCGCGGCCTCAAATTTACGTGCGACGTGGATGCGATCCCCGAGGGCACGGTGGTGTTTCCGCATGAGCCGTTGCTCCGAATCAAAGGTCCTATCCTACAATGTCAGTTGCTCGAGACCGCGTTGCTGAATCTCATCAATTTTCAGTCGCTCATCGCGACCAAGGCCGCCCGCGTGTGTCTGGCCGCCAAGGGCGAGCCGGTGATGGAATTCGGATTGCGCCGGGCGCAAGGCGTGGATGGCGCACTGGCTGCCAGCCGCGCGGCGTACATCGGCGGTTGCGCGGCCACTTCGAACGTGCTGGCCGGGAAACTGTTCGGCATCCCCGTGCGCGGCACGCACGCGCATAGCTGGGTGATGTCTTTTGATGATGAGCGCGAAGCGTTTCAGGCCTATGCCGAAGCCATGCCGAATAATTGTGTGTTTCTCGTAGACACTTATGACACGCTCGAAGGGGTTCGCCATGCAGTAGAGACGGGCAAATGGCTGCGGGAGCGCGGACATGAGATGGTCGGAATCCGGTTGGATTCCGGCGATCTGGCGTGGCTGAGCATCGAAGGGCGAAAGATTTTGGATGCGGCGGGTTTTCCCAAGGCCGTCATCATTGCGAGCAATGATCTGGATGAACACATCATCACCAGCCTCAAGGACCAGGGGGCGCAGATCAATGTCTGGGGTGTGGGCACCAAGCTCATCACCGCTTACGACCAACCGGCGCTGGGCGGCGTGTACAAGCTGGGGGCGATCCGGGGTGACGATGGCCAGTGGGCTTACAAGGTGAAATTGAGCGAGCAAGCCGCGAAAGTTTCCAACCCGGGCATCCAGCAAGTTCGCCGTTTCCGTTCGGCCACCGAATTTATCGGCGACGGGATATATGACTTGGAAGCCGGTGCCACGGAAAATTTCGTCCTGGTTGATCCGCTGGATGCCACGCGTCGCAAACATTTGCCGCCTGAAACAGCTTTTGAAGATTTGCTGGTACCGGTATTTCGACGCGGCCAACCGGTTTATCAAACGCCACCGTTGACGGAAGTCCGGGAACGCGCCCAGACGCAAATCGGGATGTTTCACGCGGGCATCAAACGGTTTGTGAATCCGCACCAATATCCGGTCGGGCTCGAACTCGGACTCCATGAGCAGAAAATGAAACTGATCTTGCACGCGCGAGGGGAAATATGAAACAGATCCACGTCGCCGCCGCGGTGTTGAACCAGACGCCGCTTGATTGGCAGCACAATGTCGCAAACGTCCGCCGGGCCATCCAGGCGGCGCGCGCAGAGAGTGTCGCCATTCTGTGCCTGCCGGAGATGTGCCTCACGGGTTACGGCTGCGAAGACGCGTTTCACTCGGTCAATACGCATCAACGCGCCTGGCAGGCGTTGCAGGAACTGTTGCCGGAGACCCGCGACATGGTTGTATCGTTCGGCCTGCCGATCTTGCATCAGAATGGCTTGTTCAACTGCGCCGCGCTGGTGGTGGACGGCCGCTTGACTGGCCTGGTAGCCAAACGTTTTCTGGCCGGTGATGGCATCCATTACGAGCCGCGCTGGTTCAAGTCCTGGCCGGCGGGTGTGCGCGATGAATATACTACGCCGGACGGTATTGTGTTGCCGATGGGCGATATCCATTTCGATATCGGCGGAATCCAGATCGGGTTTGAGATCTGCGAGGACGCATGGGTGGCGAACCGGCCGGGTGCGGCGCTCGCGACGCACGGCGTGGATCTCATCTTGAATCCCAGTGCCAGCCATTTTGCCTTCGGCAAATTGGAGGTGCGCAAACGTTTTGTGCTCGAAGGATCGCGGGCCTTTGGCGTGAGCTATGTTTACGCGAACCTGTTGGGCAATGAAGCGGGCCGCGCCATCTATGATGGTGGCGCGCTGATCGCATCGGGCGGCAAATTGGTCGCCGCCGGTCCACGCTTCAGCTTTGAAGATTTTCACATCACCGGGGCGGTGATCGATGTGGACGCCACGCGCATGAGCCAGGCGCGCACCGCCAGCTTCAAGCCGGACCTGACCGGCGATAACAAGCTGGTGGTGAGAACGCCGTTTCATTGGCCGGTCGCGAAGCCGGAACCAAAAGCAAAACCGCCCGCCTATCCGGACTGGGAAGCCAGCGCGACTTTAAAGGAGGAAGAATTTCTGCGCGCAGAAACACTCGCGCTATTTGACTATCTTCGCAAAAGCCGTTCACAGGGTTTCATCGTCTCGCTGAGCGGCGGCGCAGATTCTGCCGCTGTGACCTGTCTCGTGGCGTTGGCGTTGGAAATGGCCCTGGCAGAACTGGGCGCAGATAGGATCAAGGCCAAATTGGCCCACGTCCGGCAGTTTCCGGAAAAAATCGCCGCGAAAAATTCGACCGCCGCGCTGCTGACCACCGCCTATCAGGCGACTGCCAACAGCGGGACGGTGACGCGCGCCGCCGCCCGGACCATCGCCGAGGCCGTCGGGGCCAGGCATCTTGAATTGGACGTCGAGGCGATTCATCAAGGCTATCTGCAGGCGATCGAAACCGCCCTTGACCGCAAACTCGGCTGGCAGCAGGACGACATCGCCCTGCAAAATATCCAGGCGCGTGTCCGTTCACCCGGCATCTGGCTGCTGGCGAACTTGAACAATTGTTTGTTGCTCGCCACCAGCAATCGCAGCGAAGCCGCCGTGGGTTATGCGACGATGGATGGCGATACCAGCGGCGGGCTGAGCCCCATTGCGGGCATCGACAAGGCGTTTCTCCGCCAATGGTTGCGCTGGCTGGAAACGAAAGGGCCGACCGGTCTGCATCCCATTCCCGTCCTCAGCGCGGTGAACGCCCAGGCGCCGACCGCCGAATTGCGTCCCGCCGCCGCGAAACAAACCGATGAAGACGACCTGATGCCCTACGAATTGCTGGATGCCATCGAACGTGCCGCGATCCGTGACAAACGCGCGCCCGTTGAGGTGTTTGAACTGATGCGTAGTGATTTCCCCCAATTCACTGCCGGACAATTGGGCATCTGGGTCGAACGCTTTTTCCGGCTGTGGAGCCGCAATCAATGGAAGCGGGAACGCTATGCGCCGAGCTTTCATCTCGATGACGAAAACCTCGATCCGAAAACGTGGTGCCGCTGGCCAATCCTTTCCGGCGGATTCGAGCAAGAACTGGCGGAATTGAAACAAACCGTTGCGGCGGCAGTTTGAAATCGCGGGTTTACAAAGTGCCCGGGCGCCAAGCGGAATGGTTGAACAGGCCGGCGATATGTTGCCGGGCTTCCGAGAGCCGTTGTTGAGGTGAACCGCGCAACAGTTTCCATGGCACCGTTTGTCCGGCGAGCGCCTGCTCGAACCATTGATGCATCTCGTGGCGGATATGTTCGCCATCGCGCAACCCATCTTGCACGAACGGAATTTCGTCACCGGTCAGGAGATACAGGTCGCACCGTCCCCGCTGCGCGATTTCGGCGACTTGCGGGGTATTCATCCCCATATAACGCTTGTGCCACAACGTCGTGGCGAAGGTATTGGTATCGCAGATGAGGATACGGTTTGCCCT
>DASZCA010000436.1:0-23174 GCA_035943555.1 Verrucomicrobiia bacterium | reverse complement strand
CGGTCAGCGGCATCGGGGGCCTGTGGGCGGCTGTGTTCGCAATTCGCAAAGACGCCAAATCTAGAAAAGAAGAGGCGAAAGCCCGGAAGATTTCAAATTTAGTCGCAATCACGGCCAATCATCGCGAACTGTGGAAAGAATTCTCAAACCATCCGGAATACAAACGCGTCCTTGATCCAAACGCCAACTTGAACGAACAGCCGGTTACGTCCGCAGAAGAAACATTCATGAGCATGTGGATTTCGCAGACGAGCAGCACCTATGAGGCGCTTAAAGACGATCTGCTGACAAAGCTTGAAGGCTTCAAACGAGACGTAGGGCAGTCATTTTCATTACCCATTCCCAACGCAGTTTGGCAGAGAGCCAAACTGCTGCAAAATCAAGATTTTGCAGCCTTTATAGAATCCGCTTTGAAGTAGCACCAATTTCATGTCCTTGCCCGGAATCCGTGGTATGCATGAAATATTCCAAGACTGCCGGAAGCAAAGATTACTTCTCTTTTTGCGTCTTCCGCCGTATGAAAAGCCCAGCAAGTGCATGAAATGGCCAAAGCACCAAAAGCGGCCACAGGAAAATGACCGGCCACGACCAGTTCCGTTCATTCAACGCCGGCGTTCGGCCAACCATAAAGAACACCATGGTAAAAAAGCAGCCGAAGCTGTACATGGCAAAATAGATCCAAAATGAGATCATATGGTTCCTATTTGTGGCGGGAATTCTGGAAATAGAAAAATGCTCCGAGGCAAGCGCCCAAGATCAGCGCCGCGAGGACGACGCCGACCAAAATCTTGGCCTTGCGGGTTCGTTCTTGTCGCTGGTCACGAGGAAACAAAACTTTGCCTAACAGCTTAAAGGGCATATTCGTCTCTCCTTACGTTCACCGTCTGATTGCAGCAACGATGCCGATGTTTGCATGAAATTACGAGCTTTATTTGGAATGAAGGCACGTTGCTATGGGGCGTTCACCCCATAGCAGGAACAGGGTAACTGGCGTATGGTTTTCGCTGTCAAAGGCAGGATTGCCTGCGACGCTACCCCATGAAGCGAATCACTGTCCTCTTGGCGGATGACGACAGCGACATGCGCAAGGAATTTAGGAAGATACTCGAACTTGAAGACGATCTGGAAGTGGTCGGCGAAGCCGAAGACGGCCTTGAGGCCGTCGCCATGGCCAAGAAGCTTCGTCCCGCGCTGGTTCTGATGGACGTCACCATGCCGCTTTTGAACGGGTTGCAAGCCACCCGCCAGATTCTCGAAATCGTGCCTTTGCTGCGAACGCAAAGCCGCCGTTCCGTCATCAGAGTGCTCATGCTTTCGGCGCATCGCGAGGAAGCATACATCGCAGAGGCGATGAATTCCGGCGCGATGGGGTATCTCATCAAGCAGACCTCCACTGACACCGTCTGCACAGCGATACGGGAAGTCCACAACGGGAACACCTTTTTCAGCCTGTCCATTCCCAAGCATCTTTACCAACGGAGCGGCACAAAGCAGAAGGATTCGGCGCTTTGATCTTTTTTACTTTTTAAAAAAAATTGGGATTTTCAAACGTATTCTATTGTAGATAGAATGATTTCGCTGTCCGATTAGGTTGGCAGAGAGGTTTTGCCTGCGATACGGCTGGACAGCGCCTCTAAAATGCTGTGCCGCGCCCTCTGAGCGCCCCGGTGAGGGCGTTTAAACCTCATCATCACGGAGCCGGACGCAAGTCCGGCTCTTGTTTTTAGTCCCTCTGCATCATTGAAGTCTGACGGCAAGAACGCTCGCAATCGCCTCCCGCAGGTCTGACAAAGAAAACGGCTTGTTGAGCACCAAGTCTGCTTGCGCTGTCAATTCTCCAAAACCCCTAAGGTCGTCGGCAAAGGCCGTAGCCATGATGATGCGCTGTCCTGGCGCGCGCTCTTTGATAAGCGCCACTAGTTGGCTGCCGTTCATGTCATGCATGGAATAATCTGTCATGACCAAGTCGAATCTGCCCGGCTCGAATATGGCCAGCGCCGACTCGCCGCTATCAACCGACTGGACATGGTGCCTGTCATGCTCAAGCAACATCGTAATGGATCGGCGTACGGAGGGTTCGTCGTCTACTACCAATATCTGATATTCAGGCTTTTCGGATTTTTGCATTTGGGCTACTTAACAATGTATCCCATATCTGGCGGATGCTGCCTGGAAATCTTGAGCTTTATTCTGATTTCTGCGCTTAACTGGGGGTATTTCTTGCCAGAAGACTCTACAAAAGACCAAATTGCCGCAAAATCTTGATTTTGCGGCAGTTATTGAATCGGTTTTGAAAATAATCCGTGAGTCGGTGACCTATTTGCTCCCCAGTAATTCCCCAATCGTTTTGAGCAGGAGTTCCGGGTTGCCGGACTTAATGACCGCGTCCACCTTCATCTCTTGGTAGGCCGCTTTTTCCCAGCCGTCCAACCTCGCTGACCATACAATAATCCTACCGGTGAAATTCGTTGCGCGCACTGGTTAAGCGTGACCGATCTCATCGTCAACCATGAGAGTGCTCTGCCTTGCTGCAGTCTGTGTGGCCGTGAAGTCCGGTGGCTGATGTACCGGCCCGGTGAAACTTCCGTTGATGTGAGTACGGGTGGAAGTTTCTACGATGTCATGCGGTGATCATTTCCTTTCCTCAATCCCGCTCCAGCCCGTTTTTCTCAAAATGACTCTGGCCGTGCAAGGTGAAATTCGCTAATCGGATGGCAAGCCCTGCTTCCGAAGGATGCAGGTACCGCTTTCATCGTCCAGCATGGCGCGCACGGTGCGGGCGAGGGACGACTGGGTATACGGTTTTGGAAGAAACATGCTGTTCGCGTCCTGCATATCAGGAAGATTTGTATCGCCCGCGTACCCCGACGTATAGAGGATTTTGAGGGATGGATGGGTTGCCTTCAGCCACTCCGCCATTTCCTTGCCGCCCATGAGCGGCATGATGACATCGGTCACCACCAGACGGATTTGCGATCCCTTGTGCCCCTCCGCGATGCGTAGACCGTCCCTGCCGTTGGCCGCCGACAGCACTGCGTAACCCAGTCGTTCGAGTATGCCGCGGGCCAGGTGTCTCACAGAAGGATCGTCTTCGACTACCAGAAGCGTTTCCGTCCCGCGTGGCAGCGGACCGGACTGGATCAAATGGGCAGAGATATCGAGCGGTTGCTCGATACGGGGGAAATAAACCCTGAACGTCGTGCCCTTGCCCACCTCGCTATCAATGTCGATATGACCGCCGGATTGCTGCACGATGGTCTGGCACGTCGCCAAGCCAAGACCGGTTCCTTTGCCTTGTGGTTTCGTAGTGTAAAATGCCTCGAACAAATGCGCTTTAACTTCGTCAGTCATGCCGGTTCCCGAGTCCTTGACGCTGAGCATCACATACTCACCCGGAATGACGCCCTTCTGGGTGTCCGCATAGCCTTTATCAAGCGTGGCATTGCTCGTGGCAATGGTGAGCCTGCCGCCTTCCGGCATGGCATCGCGGGCGTTGACGACGAGATTCATAAGCACCTGCCCGATGTGGCCGGAGTCGGCCTTGATGCGCCCAATCTCCTTTCCGGGAACAATCGTCATGGCGATGTTCTCGTCAATGAGCCGCCGCAGCATTTTGTCCAGGCCATTCACCTCGCTATTAAGGTCGATCACGACGGGCTGCACCGTTTGTCTCCGGCTGAATACAAGCAGTTGCCGCGTCAGTGCGACGGCCATTTCCGAAGCGTGCCGAATCTCTTCAGTGTATTTTCGCAGCGGACTGTCCGCGCCCAAGTCCATCGTGATGAGATCGCTGTAGCACATAATGACGGCGAGGATATTGTTGAAGTCATGGGCTACGCCACCAGCGAGGTGGCCGACGACCTCCATCTTCTGGGCCTCGATGAACTGTGCCTCAAGTTTTTTGATCCGTGTGATGTCATGGCTGTTTTTCGAGACGCCCACAATCTCGCCATCGCGAGCCTCGATAGGGGTGAACCCCACGGACACATTGACAAGGGTGCCGTCCTTGCGCCGGCGCACCGTGTCGAATGCCGGCACCGACTTGCCGGCCTTGACCTCCTTCATGATCCGCTGGTATTCGGGATAGTGGTCGGGCGGATAGAGGATGGCTACGGGGCGTCCCAACATTTCCTCGGCCATGTAGCCGTATAGGCGCTCCGCGCCGTGGTTCCACCCAATGACAATGCCCTCCACCGTCTTGCTCACGATGGCGTCGTCCGAATATTCGATGATCGCCGCCAGCCGGAAGGCGGCTATTTTCTCCTGCTCCGTTTGCGCCACGCTGTCAGGTGCATCCCCGCTTTGATAATCATTGCCCATGATTTTGCCCTCACATATTTTTTTGTTCCCGCCCTCCACTCTGGCTTGCACAGCCGTACGAGGTTGGCAGTCATGACTTGAAAATGAACGAAATGCTTCCTGAACGCAATGGATATTCAGCTTACCGGATTTGATGTATCGGCCCCGTCATATATTCAATCTGCCATCAAGCCCGACCGAATTCGTTTATCTCCACATGCGGGTTTCACCCCATAGCTTTCGTGTATTCTGCCAACGCATCATTGTAGCCTAACTCCACAAATGGGTTTTCGTTTTGTAAACGAGAGTTCAGGGGGAGAAGGGACTATGAAGAACATTCATCAAAATGGCTGTGCTAATGGGAATGTGGTGAGCATGGAGCAGGCGCTTCGAGCCTCGGAACTGAGCTATCGCCGGTTATTCGAGGCGGCACGGGACGGCATCCTGATCCTGGACGTTGACACGGGTCATATCAATGACGTGAATCCCTTTCTGACCGATCTGCTGGGTTTTTCCCGCGCTGAACTGATTGGAACACCGGTTTGGAATCTGGGGCCGTCCAAGGATGTCTCGGAGAACAAGGCGAAGTTCAAGGAGTTGCAGGCGCACGGCTGCATCCGCTATGAAAACATGCCGCTGGAAACGAGAGATGGCCGGCACGTCGCCGTGGAGTTCGTGAGCAATGTGTATCAGGCCGGTGATTGCAACGTGATCCAATGCAACGTCCGCGACATCACCGAACGCCAACATGCGCAGGACAAAATACGCAATCTCAACGCGGAACTGGAACAGCGCGTGACCGAACGCACGGTGCAGCTGCAAAGTGCCAACGATGAACTGGAAGCGTTCAGCTATTCCGTCTCCCATGACCTTCGGGCACCGCTACGCCAGATCATGGGCTTTGTCGATCTGTTGCGAAAAACCCCTGAGTCATCGCTTTCCGAAGCAGGCGCCAATCACTTAAAAACAATTTTCCAGACAGCCGGCCGGATGGGAAATCTGATTGACGACCTGCTGGCTTTCTCGCGGGTAAAGCAATCCGGGATGAAAAAGGTGGAGGTCAATCTTGATCAGTTGGTCCAAGAAACCTTGCACGATTTTCAGGCGGAGACGGATGCCCGGAAAATCGTATGGAACATACATGCGCTGCCACCAGTATGGGCCGACCGCGCCCTGTTGCGCATGGTTCTGGTGAACTTATTCGCCAACGCCGTGAAGTTCACGCGCACACGGGCCGAGGCCACCATCGAGGTTGGTTGCGTGCCTGGTGGGGGCGTCGAGACGATAATTTTCATCCGTGACAATGGCGCTGGCTTTGATCCGAATTATGCCGCCAAACTTTTTGGCGTGTTCCAGCGTTTGCACAGTCATGATGAGTTCGAGGGCACCGGCATCGGTCTGGCGAACGTCCGGCGCATCATTCACCGGCATGGGGGCCGCACATGGGCGGAAGGTACAATCAACAAGGGCGCGACGTTTTTCTTCTCATTACCCAGTGCCGCTCCCGGCATGGGGTGAAGACCCCATGGCAACTCTGCGGTGGCAGGTTATCTTGGGGTATGAATCTATTACTCGTTTTACTTGTTCTTCTGCTCTTGTTCGGCGGCGGCGGATTTTATTTTGGCGGCCCCATTGTCGGAGGCAGCGGGATTGGCCTGTTGCTCGTGATCGCCTTGGTCGTTTATTTCATGGGCGGATTCCGGGCGAAAGCCTAGCGAAACCGGCGGCCCATTAAAGCTTGCTGTGCCGCCCGAAAATAATGCATAGGAAACGGTGAATGCCGTTCATTGGTGTTTTTTGTCCATATGGGTAAAACACCTGATAGCGCTACCAAGTTCACCGGCGCATAGTGCGTTTCAATCATGGATGAGGGAATTATATCTGCTGGGGCATCCTCACGTGCTCCAGTTCGGGCCGGGACAAATTCACCACAGAGAATCCTCGTGGTTAATGATGAAACTGACGCACGTCAACTCAACGTTGATGTGCTGATCGAGGCGGGCTACGAAGTAGATGCCGCCAAAGACGGTGCTTCCGGCTGGGATGCCCTTCAACTTAATGGCTATGATTTGGTCGTCACTGACAACCATATGCCTCGAATGACGGGCATTGAAATGATTGCGAAAATGCGTTCAGCGGGAATGGCTGTCCCTGTCATCATGGCGACCGGCGCTTTTCCCGCTGCTATCATCGAACGCAACCCCTGGCTGAAACCGGACGCTTCGCTAGAGACACCATTTTCGAATGATGAATTGCTCACAACCGTTAAAAAAGTCCTGCGCTGAATGTTCTGGGTTGTTTGGCGGTTCCTTTGGTAAGGTGGGGACCGATTTATGTTTTCACATGACCTCATCGTTATCGGAGCGTCGGTAGGCGGCGTGGAAGCGATTCCGCTATTGATCGGGAGCTTGCCAGCCGATCTTCCCGCCTCCGTTTTTGTCGTTCTACACACCGCTCCGCAGGGGCCGGGACTTATGCCCGAAATTATCCGCAGGACCTCGGCCTTGCCAGTTCGCCATGCCGTGGATGGTGAAAAGATCGTTCGAGGGCGGGTTTATGTGGCGAAACCCGATTATCATTTGATGGTCAATGGAAGGCATGTCAGAGTCGTGCGGGGACCGAAAGAGAATTTCCATCGTCCCGCCATTGATGCGTTGTTTCGGACGGCGGCTGAATCTTACGGAGCCCGCGTCGCGGGCGTGGTCCTTACCGGAAATCTCGATGACGGAACGGCCGGCCTGTACGCGGTGAAGACTTTCGGAGGCATCGCCATCGTCCAAGACCCGCTGGAGGCCATGGCCCCCGCCATGCCCCGGAGTGCGCTGCGCAATGTGAAAGTGGATCATTGCCTGCCGCTGGGCAAAATAGGCCCGCTTCTGGTTCGATTGGCCACGAGGCGGGATGTCACGATGCGTAAGAAGAACACGTCAGCCAAGAAGCGCTTTCTGAGTCCTAAAGCCATGGAAAAGGAATTCGGTTTGCCCACTTCGTTTGTCTGTCCTGAATGTGACGGCCCGCTCTGGGAAACCAAACCTGGCCGCGCCCTCCAATTCCGGTGCCATGAAGGGCATGCATATTCGCCGGACAGCCTTTTGGCAGCTCAAGAGCAATGGCTGGAGCGGACGCTTTGGTCTTCTGCACGGTCGTTCGATGAACGGGCCAATCTCCTGCGCAGGCTTGGAGAACGAAAATACCACTCCGAGACCGTCGGGAAAAATTGCGGCACCAAAGCGAAAGAATTGGAACAGCAATCGGAACTGATTCGCAAGCTGCTCAAAACCTACCGGCAAGGTTAAAATTTTAGGATGCGGATGGGTACGTTAAGCCAAGGTCGTCTTTTGACATGGTAAAGTGATTTTATGACCTTTGGTGTAAAAAGAAGGATAATTAGAGGGCGATTGTCTAACGAAAAGGAAGCAGTTCAAATTGGCGGCCCGGCGGCCCGCTTTGGCCTGTCCTTTAACATGAGGTTTGCCCAAGACTCGTTTTGACGCTGAAAGCAGCTTTCTGCTGATAATGATGATTGACAAACCTGCGTTTCAAATCATCGTAGTCTCGCGGGAAAGACTCTATTTGAAGAAGGAGCGTTTCTTCTGGATTTAACACAACATGAATATCCCAACGGAACCAATCGGAAGCATTCCGCGCCCCCTCGCTCTGATTGAAGCTATCAAAACGAGTGGAAGTTCCGATCCCGCATTGGATTCGATGTTCGACGAGGCTGTTCGCGATACGATCCGGCGCTTTGAAGAGACCGGTTCTCCGGTCATAACCGACGGCGAGCAGCGGAAATACCAAAATTTTGCGACCTATTGCGTTGATGGGCTGCCCAATATAGCACCGGACGGCTTTAAAATTTCCTTTGTTAACCACACTCGCCAATTACCCCGCATCACTGGCGGCCCATTTCGATATTTGCTGCGGGCGGATTCTTTTCTTGATGTGGCCAAGCGATATGCGCATGTACCGGTAAAGCAGGCCGTCATTTCGCCATCCGCTTTGAGCCTGATGTATCCGCAAACCCCTTTGCCGGGATATTCTCGGGAACAATTCATCGACGACCTCTTGAACGAGCACGAGGCGGAAGTTCGGGCGTGCTTGGACAAAGGCGCGCATAAGGTCCAAATTGATTTCACCGAAGGGCGCTTGTCGGTCAAACTTGATCCAAGTGGCGAATTGCTCAATAGCTTTATCGACTTAAACAATCTCGGTTTGGCGCGGTTTTCAGTCGAAGATCGTTCACGAGTCGGCGTCCATACCTGTCCTGGTGGCGACTGTGATTCCACTCATAGCGCGGATGTTGATTATGCCGATCTGCTGCCCAGCCTGTTCGAGCTCCAAGCCGGAAACTTTTACATTGCCCTTGCCGGGGAACGAGACCGCGTGCGTGTTTTGAAGATTATTCGCGACAATATCAAACCATATCAGAAGGTTTTCATCGGCGTAGTTTCTCCGATTGCCCCACGCATTGAGACGCCGGAAGAAATCCGCGACAACATTCTCGAAGCGACCAGGTTCATACCTCCGGGACAGCTTGGGTCCACCGATGATTGCGGATTTTCTCCTTTCAGCGATGATACGTCCACGAGCCGCGAGACGGCCTTCGCCAAAATTCGTGCCCGCGTGGAAGGCACCGCCCTGGCGTCCAAAATCCTCGGGGACAATTGAGTGAATGCGGATCAAAATGACCGGGAATCCCTGCGAGCGGCTGCCTTGGAAACTTCCAAAGCCGTTCTAGCGGCACGGCAGCGTGCCGAAGAGTCGCTGCAACTTAAGACTAAGGAATTGGCCGATTCGCTGGCAATCATGCAGGCTACTCTAGGTGCCACAACGGACGGCATTCTGGTAATCAACGGGAACCATAAAGTCGTCACCTATAACGAACAATTTGCCAAAATGTGGCAGATACCCCGCGAAGTCCTGGAGGCAAACGACGAAAACATACGGCGAAAGTTCACCAGCGAACAATGTGTGAATCCCGCCGAGTTTATCGCCAGGGTTGAGCAGATCCTCAAGGACGAATTGCCGGAGAGTTTCGATCTGCTGAAATTGGCTAATGGGAAAATTTTTGAGCGCTATTCAAAACTTTTGGATGCGAACAACCCCCGATTTGGCCGGGTGTGGAATTTCCGTGACGTCACCGAAAGGGAATTGACGCAAAACACCCTGCAAAAGGCGAAGAATGAGGCGGAGAAAGCCAACAAGGCAAAGGATGATTTTATCGCAGTTCTTTCCCACGAATTGCGGACACCGCTGACGCCCGTGCTGATGATGGCACAAGTTTTACGAGAGAATGAAAGTCTTCCCGTCGAAATACGGGAACATCTCGCCATGATGGAACGCAATCTCGGCTTGGAAGTCCGGTTGATTGACGATCTGCTGGACATCACCGCCCTTTCGCGGGGCAAGATTCGGCTGCGTCCTGAACTGTGCGACGCCCATTCGCTCATTGGATTGGCCATCGACATCGTACGCGACGAAGCATTGACGAAAGAAATTTCCATTGATCG
Organism: Verrucomicrobiia bacterium; assembly: GCA_035943555.1. Lineage (GTDB taxonomy): Bacteria > Verrucomicrobiota > Verrucomicrobiia > Limisphaerales > UBA11358 > UBA11358. Next base: position 13,365 of record DASZCA010000436.1, on the reverse strand, counting down.
CGATTTCTCGGCCCGGTTAAGCGGACTTGTCGTTGACCCTGCACGCTTCCAGCAGGTCATCTGGAACCTCTTGCGCAACGCGGTAAAGTTTACACCGCGTGGCGGCAGGATTTCAATTCGCACCAGCGACGCAGACGGGCGGATGCGCATTGAAGTCATTGATTCAGGCATCGGCATTGAAGCGAATGAGATCGAAAAAATCTTTTTACCATTTGAACAAGTATCTGCGGCCAATGATCATCGCTTCGGTGGAATCGGGTTGGGTCTCGCCATAGCCCGCGCGATCGTAAATTTGCACGGGGGCAAAATAAATGCCGCCAGCAAGGGTTCCAATCAAGGGACGACTTTTACTGTTGAATTTCCGGGTGCACAAACCCCGCCCGCAGGCATTGACGATGCTTCGGCGCATCCGCCATTTATTCCAGGTGAATTGATGCCCACCTTAATGCATCAGGCTGGTTCGCGCATACGATTGCTTTTGGTGGAGGATCATGCGCCGACCTTGCATGTCATGGCGGATTTGCTCACGCGTAGTGGCTTTGAAATCGTTTCCGCAAACAACATCGCTGAGGCGTTTGAAGCGGCAGCAACGAATAAATTTCACCTGGTGATTTCCGATCTCGGGTTACCGGACGGCTCTGGAATTCACCTGATGGAAAAACTTCGGGACCTCTATGGATTGCGGGGCATTGCCCTTAGCGGTTATGGCATGGAAGATGACATCGCCCGCTCCTACCAGGCAGGATTTATCCACCACTTGGTTAAGCCGGTGTCGATTGTGGAACTCCGCCGAGTCCTTGCCAAATTGGATTTCACGAGTTTGTAAGCCGGTCGTGATTCTTGCTATTGCGTTGGCGGATTCTGGATCGGAACTTCGTCGGACGCCTTAATTATTTCGTCCAAAATCTTCATGAATTCTTTGAGGCCCGTGGCAGGGATGATGATGGAATTGAAGCGGCCATTGATGTCCTCGGTGATGCGGAGCAGCCGGCCACGGGGATTCTCCTTGAGCGCAAAGATGAAGTTCTTGCGCTCGATCTGTACCATGCCGGATTTGAGCGAATCTTCGCGCACCGGGGGCTTCGGCTGCCAGTTTGGATTGTAATTCGGATTATAGTTCGGGTTCTGCTGGGACGGATGATGCCAGCTATTGCCATTGTCCCGCCCATACGGCGAGGGTCGTTCGTTTGAAATCATACGTTTATCCGGATACAAGTTGTCTGACTGTTCGAGAAGTGAACATCCGATTCCGACCGATTGCAATCTTTTTGCCGCAAGCTTCCAGCCACGCCAGATGCTTGCGCCATGGATCATCAGGCCGCTGCCTGCATCACCAATTCTTGCGGAAAAGAGACAGCGTCGGCATCAACTCCAAATGCTCGGGCCAAACCAGCCCATTGTTGGATGTCCGGCTTGCGCTCGTTGGTTTCCCAGGAGAGAACCAAGGCATGTGCAATGCCCATTTTCAACGCCACATGGCCGGAGGTGAGATTTTTCTGTTCCCGATTGGCTTTGATCCAGTCGCCAACCGTCTTTGCATTCTCCGCCAACGGTTTAGGCTTCGGTTCAACCTTTGACTTTTGGGCGCATTTCACCAGAATCGAGCGGTGTGCAATACCCAACAGAGCTACTCTCCTCCAGGAGAGGGGGAACCGTTCCCCGCTTTTTTGAAAATGTCTGCGACGGGACAGTTCAACCGGCATCTAAGCCACCGAAACACCACTTCATATGTCATCTTCTCGGCCTATTGCGCCGCAGCCTTGGGCGAAGGCTGAGGGAGAGGAAACAGGTAAGGACGGACAAAAAAACTAATTGGCCGCTTTTCGAAAACCGACGACAGTAATATCCGACGGGTCTTCGTTGAGATGATGCAATTGTGGGCTATGCCGCCCACAGACAGCGCACTTGTGGCGATACTCCTTCATTACGCCATCAATCACAAGTTTTGGAATCGAAACGCGACTTTTCGGCACGAATAAACACTAAAGAACTAAATCATCGGCGTCAATTTCCCAAGGGACTTGCGTAAAAACAGAAATTCATTCGATCAACTGTTTGCCTAAATAAGTCTTTCCCTTCGTTAGTGAATCCAAAGTCGCCTTGGACAGCCGACGCTCTTCAAAATGCACACGTTTTCGCTTAATTGTGTCGCGAATGCTTTTCTGGATGTCGCTCATTCTGCTATCCCCTGTTTTAAATTCTACAAAAGTTATGTCCGTCACTTGCTGGTTGAAATATCCGTCAAACACGACGAAATCAATGGGGTCGAAAATCGGGCGTACGTCGTAAGGATGGTGTCCAAATCCCGGAAACATTGGCGCCAATTTTTCGAGTGTTTTGCCAAGTTGGCTCACCCGTGATTTTGCGACAGAGTCTTTTCGAATTTGCTGCGTCTTACCAATAAGCCGTTTTTCAACTTCGATTCCGACTTTTTGTATCCACTTTTGCTCATGTTCATCCAAAGCATCGTCATGGCAGTCCTCCATTTCCCTAATTTCTTCATCCAGCTTTTTAATTTTTTCCTCTAGCTGGTCTCGTTGGGCCAATAGCCGCGTAAGCATGTCTCTTGGAGGTTCTTTACCATAGGTTAGTTTCACCTCTGATAAACGAAATGGTCCGCTGCAATGGGGGCAGCGACCAAAAATGTTTTTCTCATGCTTATAAAAACTGAGAAGGGATCCGATGTTTCCATTGAGTTTGATTTTCTCCATAAGATGCCTGATTTCACCCAGATTTAAATACCGGATAACCAATCAAGCAAACTTATTCCCCGCTTCACGGCGTGCTATACCATTTTAATACCACTCTATTGTCCTTACCTGCTGCGGCTGATCCCGCTTGGCGCGGTACGCAGCCGCGCTCCTTTTTCCCCTCACTCCGTCTGCGGAATCTGCTGATCCAGCGTCTCCCGCACTTTCCGCGCCAGACTAGCCGTGTTAAACGGCTTGGGAAGGAATTCTGTCCCGGTATCAAAAAGCGTTTCGCCGGTCGGGTCGGGCGTGATGTAGCCGGAGGTGAAGAGGATCTTTATTTTCGGAAAGACGGCTTTCAGCCAGTCGGCCATGGCCCGGCCATCCATCTGCGGCATGACGACATCGGCAACGACGAGATCAATGGGGCCGGTATGTTCGCGGGCGACTTTCAAACCTTCCTGGCCATCAGTAGCGACGAGGACGGTGTAGCCTTGGGCATCCAGCGCGCGCTTGGCAAGCTGGCGGACGGATTGATCGTCTTCGACGACGAGGACGGTCTCGGTGCCGCGCGGCAGGGCCGCGATCTGGGCGAGGATGTCCGTGCGTTCGGCGGGCAGTTCGGCAAACGGGAAGAAGGCTTTGAACACGGTGCCGTGACCGGGTTCGCTCTGCACTTCGAGATGACCGCCGAGTTGCTTGAGGGTGTTCTGGCAGATGATCAGGCCGAGACCTTTGCCGCCGGTCTTGGTGCTGAAGAAAGGTTCGAAGAGGCGGGCCTTCACCTCGGGGGCCATGCCGGCGCCGGTATCGCTGACGGTGAGGACGGCGAAACCTTGGCCGTTTTTCGCATCATCGGTTTTCACACCGTCTTTCGCGGCGACCGTTTCGGTGGCGACGACGAGCCGGCCGCCCTCCGGCATGGCATCGATGGCGTTGGCGACGAGGTTCATGACGATCTGCGCGACGCCGGCGGGCGCGGCCTTGATGCGGGCCAGATCGCGATGGGGTGCGAAGACGAGTTCGATGCCCGGGCCGGCGAGCCGGCGGAGCAGGCCCTGGGTACCGGCGGCGACGGAGTTCAAATTCAGCACGGCGGGATGTTGCGCGGCGGAGTTGGGCCCGAAGGCCATGAGTTGCGCGGTGAGGACGGAGGTGCGTTCCACGGCGAGGACGATCTCGGTGGCGTGTTTGCTGGCGGCACTGCCGGCCATGGCGAGCACCTGCTCGGCGGAAGTGTAGATTTTTTTGAGATCGGCATCCAAGTCCTTGGTGAGGCCGCCGACGATCTGGCCGAGGATGGCCATCTTTTGCGCCTCGACGAACTGGGTTTGCAGGCGCTGGTGCGCTTCGATCTCGGCCTGCAATTGTTCGATGGCGCGGGTGAGGTACGCGGTTTTCTTTTCGACCTCGGTGGTGAGCTGCCAGCGTTGCTCGGCCTCGAGGGCTTCGCGGTGTTGCCGTTCTTTCAAGAGGGTTTCGAGATGCATCATGCCGGCGAGGAGCAGCACGGAGACAAGCGCATAAAGTGCTTCCAAGCCGGAACCGGACCGGAGCAATCCGCCCAACGGCACGAGCGACTGGATGGCGTGAGCCAGGGCCAAAAGCGTGAAGGCGCAAAAAAGCGACCAGCCGACGCGACCGGCACCGAAGCGGCGGTTCAACCGCAGGGCATAGACGGCCACGGCGAGTTGCAGTGCGCCGGCGATGAGGCCGGCGAGGGAGAAAGTGAGGTTCATGTCTTCAAAAAATGTGTCGTCTCAGGCATATGCCCGTGTTGGGGCATGGGTGCCGGTGTAAAAGGTTTCGTCAAACCGGATCACGGCGTCAAACGGCAGTTCGCCGGCATCCGCCAATCGTTCAAGGGTGGTGCGATAGAATTCGAGATGCGCGCGCGGCGGGGCGGGGACGGGAAAAATTGACCAGCTTTGCAGGATGGCCTCGATGAACCAGCAAAAGCTTAAGATGGAACTGATGTCCGCGACGGATGAAGGTCGCTGGCGGGCGAGATCGCGCTCAAGCATGGCACGCTCCCATTCCAACGTCCGGAGGACGGCGGCGGCGGGCAGAGCCCCGATCATGTCGGCAAAAGAATCAAACAGACACGGCTTCATACAATAGCCTTTCGCTTATTCTTCCGGCACTAGGGGTCCCGTCCTGATTCCGATCATCCGCGCCTAAATATGGACACTAACTCGGCAATATATCCCCGTTTAGGAGCACGGTCAAATGAGGAGCAGGTACGACGCCAAAAAGTGGCCGGTATGGGAGATTTTTTGCATGAAAATAAGGCGGGTGGGAATGTGGAGAGAATGATTCGGGTTCGCCAAGATCAAAGGGTTTGGCCACGCCACAAAGTGTCCGCTACGCGGACATACAACGTCGCAGCGCGACATTGTCCACCTCCTTGCAATACCCCATTCGAGGGATGCAGGCGCGGGGGCTTTCTTGGCATAATGGTGACATCCTCCGGCGAACCCTATGCAAGTATGGGTCGTCGGCAACCGCAAAATGTTTTATACCGTTTTGCCGGTTGGCTACAGTGGCCGGATTCGGGCGATCATTCATTTCATGAAAAAATATCTATTATTGTGGCTGGCGGGGTTGATGGGCGCGGGCATGCCGGTCGCCCGGGGCGAAATCGTGCTGGGCGATGTCTTCGCGCGGCAGGTGACGAGCTTGAACGGAAAGTGGAACGTGATCGTGGATCCGTATGACACGGGGTACTTCGACTATCGCCACAAGCCGTATGACGAGGCGCCGAAGGTGACGGGCGGCTTCGGGCTGGATCACCACGCGAAGGACAAGTCAGACCTGGTGGAATATGACTTCGATACGAGCCCGACCTTGAACGTGCCGGGCGACTGGAATTCGCAGGACGACAAGCTGTTTTATTACGAGGGCTCGGTGTGGTATCGCACCAAATTTGACGTGAGCAAAAACGATCCGGGCCACCGGCTGTTTGTCTATTTCGCCGCGGTGAATTATGAATCGGATGTGTATCTGAACGGCAAGAAGCTGGGCAAACATATCGGCGGGTTCACGCCGTTCGCGTATGAGGTGACGGGGCTGGTGAAGGCGCACGGCAACTCGCTGGTGGTGCGCGTGAACAACAACCGTCACGCGGACGGGGTGCCGACGGTGAACACGGACTGGTGGAATTACGGCGGCATCACGCGCGACGTGTTGCTCGTGGAAACACCGGCGACATACATCGACAATTTCCGCACGCGCTTGAAACCCGGCACGACCAACGTCATCGAAGCGACCGTGCAACTCAACGGCGCGAACAAAGGACAGATCGTGGGCATCAATTTTCCGGCGCTGAAGCTCGCGGCGGAGGCGAAGGCGGACAAGGACGGGGCGGTGGGATTTGAACTCACGGCTTCCAGTCTGGCGCTATGGTCGCCGGAGCATCCGGTGTTGAACGATGTTGAGATAACGGCGGGCGCGGATTCGTTGAAGGACAAGGTGGGTTTTCGCACGATCACGACGAGCGGCACGGATGTGTTGTTGAACGGGAAGAAAGTTTTTCTGCGCGGCATCTGCATCCATGAGGAGAATCCGTTGGAAGGCCGGCGCGCGTGGTCGGAGGCGGATGCGCGGCAGTTGCTGGGCTGGGCGAAGGAGCTGGGCTGCAACTTCGTGCGGCTGGCGCATTATCCGCACAACGAACACATGGCGCGCGTGGCGGATGAACTGGGCATCATGTGCTGGGAAGAAGTGCCGGTGTATTGGACGATCGCATGGACGAACGCGGCGACGCTGGCGAACGCGCAGGCGCAACTGGGCGACGAGATCGCGCGCGACCAGAACCGCGCGAGCGTGGTGGTGTGGTCGGTGGCGAACGAGACGCCGGTGAGCCCGGAGCGCACGACGTTTTTGAAATCGCTGGTGGACGAGGCGCGGGCGCTCGACGGCACGCGCCTGATCTCGGCGGCGATGGAGGTGCGCGTGGAACCCGGCGAGCCGTTGCACAAGATCGTGGATGACCCGTTCGGCCAGTACACGGACCTGTGCAGTTTCAACCAATACACGGGCTGGTACGACGGTACGCCGGAGAAGATCGACCGCATCGATTGGACGATCAAATATCACAAGCCGGTGTTCATCAGCGAATTCGGCGCGGATGCGCAACAGGGCATGCATGCAGATGCGCAGACGCGTTTCAGCGAGGAATATCAGGCGGATGTGTACCGGCGCACGATGCCGATGCTGGATAAGATCCCGGGCTTCAGCGGTTGCACGCCGTGGATCCTGGTGGATTTCCGTTCACCGCGCCGGTTGCTGCCGCAGATCCAGGACGGGTGGAATCTCAAAGGCCTGATCGGGCATGACGGCAAAAGGAAAATGGCCTACGACGTCTTGAAAAATTATTACGACGCGAAGGCCAAAGCGGATATGGCCCAATGACGCCGTTTGCAAAAAACGGTAGGGACGGCGCGCTGCGCCGTCCCCGCCCGAAAAGCGAAGCTGAGGGCGGAGCGGGTATGATAGACACGCGTCTCGGAAGTTCGTTGCCTTCGTCGGCCGCAGCGCGGCGTCCCTACCATTCCGATTCTTTCCTAACGAGGCAATCCTGACTATATTCCCCGCGCTCATGAAAGTATCGATCCAAGAATTGATGGTGCGCAGCGGCGTGGCCTTTGGCACGAGCGGCGCGCGCGGACTGGCCACGGCGATGACGGACTCCGTCTGTTACGCGTACACGAAAGGTTTTCTCCAATATCTCCATTCCACCGGCGAATTGCGCGCGGGCGCGGCGGTGGCGGTCGGCGGCGATTTCCGGCCGAGCACGGATCGCGTGATGACGGCGGTGTGCCGCGCGGCGGCGGATATGGGATATCGCGCGGTGAATTGCGGCAAGGTGCCGTCACCGGCGGTGGCGCTGTACGGCCTCGAAAATAAAATTCCCGCGATCATGGTCACCGGCAGCCACATCCCCGATGACCGCAACGGCATCAAGTTCAACAAACCCACCGGCGAAGTCCTGAAGGAAGACGAGAAAGGGATGAGCGGCCAGGTGGTGGAGTTGGATGATGCGCTGTTCGGCGCGGACGGAAATTTTGCGCAGGTGAAGCCGTCGCCGGATGTCTCGCCGGTGGCGGGCGAAAATTACGCGATGCGCTACCTGAATTTTTTCAGCCATGACGCGTTGCGCGGCGTGCGTGTTGGCGTATATCAGCATTCGGCGGTCGGGCGCGATGTGCTGGTGAAAATATTTTCACATCTCGGCGCAGAGGTGACGGCGCTGGGACGTTCGGACAAATTCATTCCGGTGGACACGGAAGCAATCCGGCCGGAGGACGTGCAACTGGCGCACGACTGGGCGGCGACCGGGAAGTTTGACGCGCTCGTATCGGCCGATGGCGACAGCGACCGCCCGCTGGTGAGCGATGAGCACGGGAACTGGCTGCGCGGTGACGTGGCAGGGATCTTGTGCGCGAAATTTTTGGCGGCCGATTCGATCAGCACGCCGGTGAGTTGCAACACGGCCGTGGAAAAGTGCGGATGGTTTCCGGAAATCCGTCGTGCGCGCATCGGCTCGCCCTTCGTAGTGGCGTCGATGTTGCAAGCGACGGCGGGCGGCGCGAAGCGCGTGGTGGGCTACGAGGCGAACGGCGGATTCCTGCTGAATTCGGATGTCGAGATGGACGGCAAAACCTTGCGCGCCCTGCCGACGCGCGATGCGGTGATCGTGATGCTGGGAATTTTGTTGCTGGCGAAAGCGCAGGGCAAAACGGTTTCGCAACTGGCGGCAGGATTGCCGGCGCGCTTCACGGCAAGCGACCGCTTGAAAGAGTTTGCGACGGAGAAGAGCGTGGCGATCCTGGCGAAGTTCAATTCGGGAGACGAGAAGACGGACAAAGCGGAGATTGAAAAAATGTTCGGGGCGATCTGCGGAAAGGTCGCGGGCTTGAACCGGACGGACGGATTGCGCATCACGTTTGTGAACGAGGAGATCATTCACTTGCGGCCCTCGGGCAACGCGCCGGAGTTCCGCTGTTACGCGGAAGCCGCCTCGGATGCGCGAGCGCGAGAGATCACGTCCCTCGCGCTCGGCAAAATCCGCGGCTAAAACTTAACGCCAATGGGCGGAAACCCACACGCGACCGTGACCGCGATGCACCCAACCGCCACCGACCCAGACAGCGCCGGGATGCGGCCGGCCGGCCCAGTGACCGCCGTACCAGACCCAGCGTCCGCCGCGCCATTCGTACGCGCCGGGAGTCCAGAACCATACGTCGAGCGGACCGGGCGCCACAGTCACAACTTCCTGCGGGGGCGGCGGCGGCACGGGGTCTTCCACGACGACTTGGGTCGGCGGCGGACCCGGGCGGTCGCGATAGACCACTTCACGTTCCACACAGCCCGCAAACAGCGGCAAGGTGGCGCCAATCAAAGCACATTTAACCAAGGTTGGTGTTTTCATAGTTAAAGGGTTAGACGCCGGCCGGGGACAATTGTTTCAATCTTTTTTACCCGTAATTTCGGGCATTTAGTGGCCACCGGCGCCGGCGGGCGGCTTTTTGGATTTCGGGCGTTTGAACAGAAAAACCAGCGGAATGCCCAGCAACGCGAGGACACCGAACAGGAAGAAATTATCCACGAAAGCCCAAAGATGCGCCTGTTGGTCGAGCAACGAATACACGGCGGCGTAGGCTTGCATCGAGGCGCTGGTGGGATCGTTGTGTTGCGAGAGCATTTCTTTCGCGGCGGCGAAACGCTGGGCGAATGCGGGATCGGTCGGCGTCAGATGGCCGACCATCAGCGCCTGATGCGCCTGTGCGCCACGCGCGAGCATGGTGGTGACGAACGCGATGCCAAAACTGCCGCCCATGTTGCGCATGAGATTATACAGGCCGCTGGCGTTGCCGATCTGTGCCTGGCCGAGCTGGCTCATCGTCACGGTGGTGAGCGGTACGAAAATAAAACTGATGGCGATGCCGTTGATGATGCTCGGCCAGATGATGTTCATCATGCTGATCTGGAGGTTGATGCCGGCGAGGAGGAACGACGAATACGCCAGCATGGCAAAACCGAAAACGAGCATCCAGCGCATCGGCACCTTGCCGACGATGCGCCCGACGAGGAACGTGGTGAAAAAAGCCGCGACGCCGCGGGGCGACAGCGCGTAGCCGCTTTGCAACGCGGGATAACCCATGAGCGTTTGCAGAAACAGCGGCAGTTGCGCGGTCGTCCCATACAGGATGCCGGCGAGCGACGTCATCAAGATCAGGCCGACGGTGAAATTGCGGTTCTTGAACACGCGCAAATCCACGAGCGGATGGTCCGTTTGAAATTCCCACCAGATGAACGCGAAAAAAGAGATGACCGAGACGACGGCCGACCAGCGCACCCATTCCGCACCGAACCAGTCCGCTTCCTGGCCCTTGTCCAAAATGATCTGCATCGTCGCCAGCCATAGGGCGAGCAGGCCGAAGCCGATAAAGTCGATGGACGCCGAGGCGTTGCGCTTGATGTACGGCGGATCTTCGATGAGCCACTTGGCGAGCAGCACGGCGGCGATACCAAAGGGAAGGTTGATATAAAAAATCCAGCGCCACGAATAACTGTCGGTGATCCAGCCGCCGAGCGTGGGGCCGAGAATGGGCGCCACGACGACGCCTTGTGCGAACACGGCCATCGCCACGCCGCGTTTCTGTGCCGGAAAACTTTCGAGCATGATGGATTGCGCGATGGGCACCATGGCGCCGCCGCCGAAGCCCTGCAAAATGCGCGCCATGATGAGCGTCGGCAGGTCCCACGCGAGCCCGCACAGCGCGGAAGCGAAAACGAACATCACCATGCAGGAGAGCAGCACGCGCTTGCGGCCGAAATGATTGCCGAGCCAGCCCGTCATGGGCAGCACGATGGCGTTGGAGATGAGATAGCTGGTGAGCACCCATGTGGCCTCCTCCGGCGTGGCGGAGAGACTGCCCGCGATGTGCGGCAGGGCGATGTTCGCGATGGAGGTATCAAGCACCTCCATGAACACCGCCATCATCACGGTGAGCGTGATGAACCACGGATTATGGCGCGGGCGCCATTCCTGTTTCGGAGCTTCGGCCATGAGAAATCATTCTCCGGATTTGCTTCCGGCGACGGCCATGAAAATCAAAGCGGCAATGACAGCGATGACAATCGCGGCAAGGGCGATGAGCCACGCCGAGATGACAAACGAACTGACCTGCACGCTCGGCGCGACGGACAGGCCGGGGCCGATGACGTGGTCGAAGGGCAACGGTTCATCGAAAACGATCTTCACCGGCACGCGCTGGATGACTTTCACGAAATTGCCGGTCGCGTTTTCCGGCGGCAACAAACTGAAGGCCGCGCCGCTGCCGGCTTGGACGCTTTCCACGTGTGCGCGGAAAGTGTGGCCGCCGAGCGCATCGATCTGCACCAGCACGGGCTGGTTCGTGCGCATCTTCTCAAGCTGCGATTCTTTGAAGTTGGCCACGATCCACACTTCGTCCGGCACGACGGACATGACCTGTTGCGCGGCCTGCAGGTAGTCGCCAGTTTCAACGGCCTTGCGCGTCACGCGGCCGTCGCAGGGTGCGACGATTTTGGTATACGAGAGGTTCAGGCTGGCGGCGACGATATTGGTCTGCGCTTCGCTGACTTGCGCCAGGGCCGCGTCTTTTTGTGCGAGGACGGCGCCAAGCTGTTTTCTGGCCTCATTGACCTTGGAATCTTCCTCATCGGCATTTTCCTGCGCGGACTTCAAATCGGCCTGGGCTTTCGTTTGAGCGGCCTGGTCGGTGTCGAATTCCTGTTGGGAGATCGTGTTTTGCTTCACCAGATCCTGGCCGCGGGCGAAATCCAGCCCGGCGCGGGTGGCCGTGGCGGCGGCGGAATCGACATCTGCGCGGGCCTTGCGGGCGGAAGTTTCCGCCGTGGTGACCTTGGCGCGCATCAGTTCATACGCGGCGACGACCGTGCGAAAATTGGCGTCCTCGGAAACGGCCGCGGCCTGTTTCTGCCCGACCGTCACAGCGAAATCGGCAGGGTCGAGTTCGAGCAGCAAATCGTTCGAGTGAACGAGCTGGTTATCCAGCACATGAACAGCGACAACTTGGCCCGCCACGCGCGGTGCAATGGACACGACGTGCCCGGCGATGAACGCATCATCGGTAGATTCGTGCGTGAACGTATCGACGAGATAGGCGAGGCCGAGATAAATCAGGATCGCGAGCACAATGGCTCCGGGCCATACATATTTCGGCGCACCGTAATTCACCGGCGGACTTTTCGGCGGAACAGTTGCCGGCGCGGCCGGGGCGGCCGGAGCAGCGGGGGGCGCGGGATTTTCTCCGGGAGGTTTGTCATTCATATTTCTTCCCGGTCCGATTCCCCCGGGTTTTTGTTCTCGTGAGTATGATCCTTCGCCAGCAACATGTAGATGGACGGGATCACCAGCAGCGTGAACAGCGTGCCGATGGCCATGCCGGAAACGACGATGAGGCCGATGGAATTACGCGCGGCGGCCCCGGCCCCGGTGACCATCGTGAGCGGGAAGTGACCGGCGACAGTTGCGACACTGGTCATCAACACGGGGCGCAAGCGCAGCAGCGAAGCCTCGCGGATGGCGATCATTTTGGGGCGCCCGGCGCGTTGCAGTTCATTGGCGAACTGCACGATCAAGATGCCGTTCTTGGACACGAGACCGACGAGCGTGACAAGGCCGACCTGCGAATAGATGTTCAGCGTGGTGGTCCAGCCATTCGTCCAGAAAGGAATGTTCGGATTGGGCATCTTCAAGAAACAGAAGATGAGCGCGCCGAAAATGGCCAGCGGCACGGAACCGAGCAGGATGATGAGCGGATCACGGAAGCTGTTGAACTGCGCCGCGAGCACGAGGAAGATCAGGACGAGCGACAGGATCATGGCGGGCAGGAACTTGTTGCCTTCCGTGCGCAACTGGCGCGATTCACCGGTGTAATCCACGCGCGAACCCGCAGGCATGAGCTTGTTCGCCTGGCCTTCCAGAAATTTCAACGCCGTATCCGCCGGAACGATGGCGACGCCGCTGAGCTTGACCGAGTTCAACTGTTGGAACCGGTTGAGCGCGCGCGGCGTGGTTTTCTTGACGAGATGCGCAAAGGTGCTGACGGGTATCTGCTGGCCGTTGGGGCCGTTGACGTAGGTGTTCTCCAACTGGTCGGCATTGAGGCGCGCACCGCGTTCCAGCTGCGGGATGACCTTGTAGCTGCGGCCGGCGAGGCTGAAGCGGTTCACATAGTTGCCGCCGACAAGCGCGGCGAGATCGGAGCCCACGGACTGGAGGTTGAGGCCGAGCGCGGCGACCTTGTCGCGGTCGATATCGAGTTCCACTTCCGGCTGGTCGATCTTGGTATCGATCATCGGCGGGAAGGCGAACATGCCGTTCGTGGCGGCCATCTCCACGATCTGCTGGGCGAAGGGCAGGATCTTGTCCGGCTCCAAGGTGGAGGATAGCACGAATTCGATGGGGAACTGGCCGCCGCCAGGCAACGCGGGCGGCGTGACCATGAACAGGCGGATGCCGGGGATGTTGTTGACCATCATCTGCGCTTCCGGCTGGATCTTGAAGACAGTGCGCTTGCGGATGCCCCACGGTTTCAAGACCATGCCGCTGAAACCGCTGTCTGGAAACGTGAGCTGGAATGTCTGGCCGGTTTCAGGAAAT
>DASZCA010000435.1:0-7587 GCA_035943555.1 Verrucomicrobiia bacterium | reverse complement strand
TTACGGAGCGTTGCTGTTGAAGGTCGCGCGGTCATCGGCCTCGAGCCAGTCGAAGGTCGTGGTCTGATCCGGATCCAAGCCGAGCTTCGTGCATTGCTCAACGAAGTATTCACGCTTTTCCGGGTTGTTCCGCAGGCTGGCGGATTCCATTTCATCGGACCATTCCTTGATCTGCACCGAAGTTTTTTCGGTGCCATGCGTCAGCAACCATTTGCCGACGTCATCGTAATTTTTCGCCGCGATCACGGCTTCTTTGAACTGCTCGCCGTTGATGCCCTTGAAACTGAAAAGCATGTTATCCAGCGGACAATCGTAATGGTACTCTCCGAGCGTGCCGTTGATGCTGGCGCGGCATTTATCCACCGTGCGGCAGGCGATGGCGAAGTCGCCGATCCGCTCACGCGGGCTGTGCGGCGGCTGTTTGGTCAGGTCACGGTCGAGGCTGGCGGTGGCGGTCATGATAGTATTTTATTATTTATTTCTGCTGCGGGCTGGTGGAACCCACGGCGGTTTTCTGCAAGCCGGTGATGTGCTTCAGATGGGCGGTGATCACGGGAATGGTCTTCGTGAGGAACGCCTGTTCGGTCGGATCGCTCGTGGCGGCCAGTTCCTTCTTGAACGCGCGTTCATCCCGTTCATGGGCACGTGACATCTCGATCAGATACTCGTCATCAAATTCCGAACCGGGGAGGCCGGAAAGCTTGTCCACCAGCTCCTGATGTTTCTTGTCGAGCGCCGGCGGCAGCGTGACCCCCTTCTGGCCGGCCAGGCTTTTCAGGTCTTCGCTGATGGCGGTGTGATCCTTGACCATCATCGTACCGCAATCTCTCACGGCATCGGTGGTGCCCTTCTTCTCGGCGATCTCGCCCAGCTTGATCTCGGTCATGCCGCCTTGGGCCGCTTCATACATGAAGTTGGTCGGCGACATCGCGGACATGGCGGTATCGGCATCCGTCAATTGCGCCCGGGCGGACGGCGCTGCGAACAGCAAACCGGCCGCGAACAATGCGGCGCCGAACAGCGCCGGTTGGATCATGTTTTTTTGAATTTTCATAAATTTTTGATTAGTTGGTGGTTCCGGGCATGTTCGTGCTCATGCTCGGCACGCTGTTCGTTTCCGGCATATTGGTGTTCAACATCGGATTCGAACCGCCGCTCATGCTCGGCTGGTTGGTGGCATCGCCGTTATAGTTGGAATCGCTTTTTTTGCAACCGGTCAGCATCACGGTGGCGAGGGCGGCAACGGCGGCGAGGGTGAGGAACGTTTTCATAGGTTTGGTTTATTAAATTATCAGTTGGTTATGTTTTGGTTATGGGGTGTTACCCGACTGCACCGGCTCAGAGATTTTTGTTGGCCGACATGATTGAAAACGATTTCGTGCGCAAAGAATGAAGCCCACTCAAACGCCTCCATGCAATCGGCGCGGGTACCACCGACCAGTTCATGCTGACCATCCTCATGCCGGACAAGTGATGCGCGGCCGAACTGCTGGATGATTTGATCCGCAGGACCGACGCCCCGACTGCAATCGGGACGCACGGCTTCTGCATCGCGAAATCTTTTTTGGTCACAGATCCAATTCATTGCAACTGACCTTCAAGCTTAAACCCTGCCATGAGATTTCTCGCGTGGTTGCAGGGTTCGCGGAGCGGTTTGGGCTGATTTTAATGCAATAAGTCGGAGGAAAAGAGCGGCGACATTGCAAAATGCCTTTTACGGAGCGCGGCTGCGTCCGCTCGGAGCGGATCAGCCGCAGCATATCCAATAACCGATACGCTCTCAATTATTTGGAAGCGTTTGGTAAAATGATGTTGCTGCGGCTGATTCCACTGTGTGGAACATAGCCGCGCTCCGGCCGATTCCCCTGCCCCGTCTCTCAACCATCAACTCTCCACCATCAACTTCCCCAAAGGTGTATATTAAATACATGAGCAAGGCTTTCACCCGCGAGCTAGACGACGTGCCGGAACGGCCCATGCCGAAACTGTCGGCAGCCGCACTGCCGCCGGGCGTGAAAAATTATTTCACCGCACGCGGCGCCGCCGATCTCCGTGCCGAATTGCAGCAGCTTACCACCGCACCAATCACCCCGGCGAACCGCCAGCGCGTGCTTGATTTGCAACACGCCTTGGAATCCGCCGAGATCGTCGAGCCGCCCCCGCAACCGTGGGATCAGGTCTTATTTGGCGCCACCGTCACCGTACGCAATCAGCGGCAAGAACTGCTGACCTACCGCATCGTCGGCGTGCATGAAACGGAAATGGACGAGAACAACATCAGTTGGCGTTCGCCCGTGGCGAAGGCCTTGCTCAAAGCGCGCATGGGCGAGCATGTCCGGTTACATATTCCGGAGGGGGAACAGGAGTGGCAAATACTCAAAGTCGAGTACGCCGGCGGCGGGGATAGATGATGGAGCTGGAGTTCAAGCTTCAACTTGCGCCACCGTAGCGCGTGCGACCCGCCCGCAAAATCACGCCTCACGCCTCACGCCTCACGCCTCACGCCTCACGCCTCACGCCTCACGCCTCACGCCTCACCTGCTATGTCAAAGAACAAACCGAAAATCCCAATCCACCATCGTTCCCACCCCGCTTTCCTTAAATTTTTCACCCCTTGCGCTCCGACCGGTGAGTTCGACCTGTTTCCCTCAAATTCATTGGGCTTTTCATCACCATTTCGAGTTTTACGGTAATTTTTTTATGGCCGGATTTACCCGGATTTACCCGGAATCCTTTTCGCCGGTTTTTCGAATTTCCACGGCTTGTCCTCCCGCGCCTGATGTTCTTCAAACAGGGCAAAAGCCGCCCGGAACGCATCCTCCACCTGCGGCCACCGCTTGCATTGGCCCAATACCTCGCCATAGGCCCGCAGACCGTCTTTCTTCTTCTCCTGCGCCAGCCGTTCCCAATGCACCTGCAGCCGCCCCGCCCGATGATCCCCGCGCCGCAACTCCGCCAAGTTTTGCCCCACCAGCTGCAACCCCTTCAGTTTTTGCCGAAACGTCTCATCCACGTCCCCGTTCCAACCGTTCAACAACTGCGCGTACTGTGCCTCCAAAACCAGCGCCAGATGATCCGCCAAATGGCCTTTGACCACCCCGTTCAACGCCCGGCTCCGGCCCGCCAGTTCCCGGGCATTCGCCAACGCCTCCCGTTGCACCTGCCAGTCCGCAAATCCGCCCAGCTTCCAGTCTGACAGGTTGCCGTCCGTGATCTCCCGCCGCGCAAACTCCCGGGCCAAAATCCGCCGCACCTTTGGCAAGCCGTTCAGCCACCTCACCAATTCCACCCCCGGCACCCCGTCCGCCAGGCGTTGATTCAGTTGCTCCCGTATGCCCAACGGCAACCTCGCAATCTTTCCCGTTCGAGTCATAACCCACCGCCTTTCCACGTCAATCCGGTGGGGCAAGACTCCGTCGAGCCCAAACTAAGTCCCCTTTTTTTATTCTTCATTCTGCCTTCTTCATTCTTAATTTTCAGTTTCATGCCCCTCATTAAATCATACCTCCCCGAAATCTGAATTCGTGTGGAGAATGTAACTGGCAGATTTATGCCATTTATTTTCATTTTTCGGGAGTGGGAATGCCCTCCGACCCCAAATTTTGAAAACACTTTTGCTAATGCCTCATTAAAAATATGTTACAACTCCAAAACCAGCCGAAAACCGGGGTGAATTTTCAAAAACATTGGGCTTTTGAAAGATGTTGCTTGGTAGCAGACGAGGTAACGAGGCTCCAACGTGACCTGCCATCACGTCGCTCGACCTGCCATCCTCCACCCTCTATCCTCTCCGTTTGAAGGCGACGAGGTAACGATTCGTTGTCTTATCCCCGGACCTGCCTGTCAGTCCGGCTCTGACTCCGCCCTAACTTCAAGCCAGAACCAACGCAGCGAAGTTCGGGCTTTCGGTTAGTTCCGAGTTTTTTGAAAATGACGAAGCCCGAATGGTGGATGTCCGGCTACAGCGACAGCAAAGGCAATTGAAGCAAATTAATCCGCAAATAATTCGGACAAATTCATCATGCCGTGACGGACGCGCAACAATTCAATCGCACCTTTTTGCCGCCGGTAAAAAACCAGATAGTTCGGATATTTTCGCAAGTTGAGAGTGCGAATGCCGGGCACCGGCAAATCTTGTCGCACACGGCCAATCTCCGGAACGTCTTGGATATGTTGCAATGCGCGTTTCAGAGCTTGATACCATTCTGCGGCCACCGCCGGATCCGCCTCCGACGCCAGATATTCAGAGCACTCTTCCACATCAGCCAAAAACAGCGGCCGATAAACCAGCTTCACTTGCCCGCCTTGCGCGCAGCGGCGCGTTTGGTTCCCCGCGCAAAGGCCGCATCCAGGTCAGCCGTTTTCAAAGGTTTGGCCGCACCAGATTCCAAAGCCTCCATCACCCATCTGGCATGCAGCGCGGAAGTGCGGGCATCTTCGGCGTCAAAGGACCGCCGCAACCGGAAAATGATTTCTTGATTGAGCGAGCGCAGGCTGGTTTCCGCCGCCGCCTGGGCGCGGTGATAAATCTCTTCCGGGATGTTTTTCAGCGTGTATTCAGCCATGCAAAAACCATAATGGAACCGTTTAGGGTTGTCAAATTTCCGATGGCTTTACCGATCGTGTTTTGGCTCCCACCAAAACGTATGAATACAAATCCGAACCAATCCAGAACCCTCAAAGTGGAACTGGCCGACCGCCGCGTTCATCGCCTGAAAATAAGCCGAGGGCGGTGCCACCTCCTCCGGCATCCCGGGCTGATACTGCCGGATCGGATGCTTGTCCCAGCACGCCGTCAAAAAAATGGCGACAAAAAAGAAAACGACCAACCCCGCCAAGGCAAAATAAAACCAATAATGAGCCAAGACGAAGAGTAAGGTGTCCTTCATGATGAGTACCACGAAACCTCCAAGCCATCCGAAAATCAAGAAAAAAGCCGGCAACAGAGCGTACAAACAGTTTTATCCTGAAAGGATAAAAAACATTCAGCCCAAGGTTGGCCGCCCAAAAGCGGCCTACCTTGGGTAACCGACCAAACAGTCTCTCAACCCTGAAAGTGGTTGAACCCCTTCCTCAACGGAGCGCGGGCGGCCCGCCCGCAAGTTACTAATCTATGCCAACCAATCGCTTTTTTGTCGTAATATAGCTGCCTCGGCGAATGCAGTTTAAAATTCTACATCGCGACATTTTTTATCGAGGGCAAAAAGGATGCGGCGCATTTTGTCGGCCTGAATTTTCTCGGATTCGCGGGATAGATAGCCGGGGAGATAATTGGCAGCCATCACGTTGACGCGGAGGCTGCCCCGGGCAACAGTTTTAACAAACCAACCGGGCAGAACGACGAGGGGAAACACTTCAACCGGGTCACCAGTAGCCTCGCGCAGATAATTGGAAAGCCAGACGGCGTTCCGTTTAGCTTGGTCGATCGTTTCGGTATCGCGGTGATGCGGAAATTGCAGACACTCGCCGTCATAGAGCACTTCGTGCGCAGCCTGGCCTTTATTGCCACCACGTTTGCGGCGGGCTTTGGATTCAATCAGGAACACCCCACGCGTACCGACGGCCACATGGTCAATGTTTCCAACCTGATCGGTTTGTAAATCGTGGAAAGCGCGGAAGCCGCTGCTGGCCGCTTCGTTCAAGGATTCGGCAACGGCTTGCTCACCGCGCAGACCTAGCTTCATGTTTTGGGCTTTTTTAAAGGTTAAAAATGCCCACAAGGTTGCCCAAATGCACCCAACAAGAAACGGAGCCGTTGCAACTAAGCATACTATGGAATATTTGGCCGGTGCGTTCGCCCCAAAAAGACCGGCAAGTGTAACCATTCCACTGAAGGCAAAAGCTGACAGGATAGATGCGATCAACAAACGCTCGATAACCGAATCAAAGGTTTCATCCAGCCGGATGGCTAGCGAATAGCCTGGCGGACGCAGGAGTTTTTCGGATTGCGGTGACTTTTCAGTCAGCTTTCGTTGGCGCCGATCCCAAGTGAGCGCCGCCAATAAAATCAACGGTGGGATCATCACAGCGATCAGAACAAAAATGAAGGTGGAATCTAATTTCATATTTCCCGAGCAAATTTAAATTTCCCAGCTACACGGCACGCAGACGTCACGGATTTTACCGCAACAAAACTGGCGGTCAAACCGCATAGAGGTGTAAAGAGGCAAAGGCTCATTGCGCAGCGAGCAACCGCTTCAATTCGTTGATCTCATACGCCGGCTTACTTTTGTGAAGCATGGCATGACAATTCGGACAAACCGGGCGCAAGTCATCTTTGGGTTTCACGCTGTAAGATTTGCCGATGGAAGCCAAATCTCGGAGATGATGAACATGAATAAAATTTTTCCCAATTGCCCCATATTTCTTTTCAAAATCAAATCCGCAAACAGAACAAGCACATCCATAATGTTCAATACATTCTCGACGAGCCTTTGAATTTCGTTCGTAAACATTGACAGAAATAGTTTTAGATCCACCTTCAATTAAATCTTGGGACGGGGAAATTTCTTCAGGGGAAACAAACTCATCAAATTCTTCGATAAACAATCCTGCATATTGCTCAAGGATTTTGACATGGCCGCGCATCGGCGATTTGGTCAAACTTTGATAATATTCGACGTGTTGTTTTAATGCAGACACAGCATTTTTGAGAAATTTTCGACCGTAATCACGTTCAATCCAAACCAGATAATCTTCGACCAATTGGGCGCTCATGGTTCTAGTGTAACGATGGCCGTCTAACATGTGGCGCAGACCATAAACAAGGTCGACCGAACTATTTGGATTAATGCCAATTTTCGCCAAATTATGTTTGGCATCTGTAATTCGCATCTTGCCGGCATAAACCTTCTGACCACATTGATAAGTTTCCGCATATTTGGAGCGTTCGATTTTCATGGGAATTTGATAGAAAATTTCAATGAATCATGACTTTGGCAGATTTCTTTAAAGAGTTGCTTATCAAGAAAGCTCATTTTCAATTTGCTCAGCTATTTCCAGCAGCGAATCACCTCTTTGAGGATACAACGCAGCGTGAGGGACAATCTGGAAATGCGGACGCCAAAAATGCTCCAAGTTCAGACGAAATTTGCAAAGAAGCCGTTTGGCGAAATCGACTTCATATAATTTATAGTTTTCTTTTTCTTCAACAGACTGAAGATCAGGGTAATGACCCAACAGGTAGCCTTCTTGAAAATGAGGTCGCAAGGCGCTCGGTGGGCAAATGCTCGACAATCTTAGGATTTGCAGTCCGGCTTCTGCGCTTGCTGTGATAGCCCCACTGATTTGCGGTACTGCAATTACGTAAAGAATAGCCTCATGGCTATTATTATTGTCTGCAGCAAATGACGCCGCCACACGAAGGGAATGAGTCACATCCAACAAAGGTGTTGAACAGACTTGATAATGTTGAAGAATGGCCCACCGTAAACTTTGGTGTCTTTCTATTCGAGTGAGGTCAGGCAAATCGCTTTCTGTCCATTTTTCAACAAGCAACCTTTCGGCTCGTTTTAACTTATTGTAACGAAACCTCAATACATCAGACCACTCTGACGATTCGGAAGATTGACGAGGTCGAAAGATATT
>DASZCA010000434.1:0-11544 GCA_035943555.1 Verrucomicrobiia bacterium | reverse complement strand
TCGTCCGCGATGATGCGGCCCTGCTCGGTGTCCACCAGGAACATCCGGCCGGGTTGCAACCGGCCTTTGACCGCGATGCGTTCCGGGGCGATCGGCAGCACGCCGGCTTCCGACGCCATGATGACGACATCGTCCTTCGTGACATAATAGCGCGAGGGGCGCAGGCCGTTACGGTCGAGGCACGCACCGATGCGGATGCCGTCCGTGAACGCCATCGACGCGGGCCCGTCCCACGGTTCGATCAGGCAGGAATGAAATTCGTAGAACGCGCGGCGTTCGGCGTCCATGCTCTCATGATTTTCCCATGGTTCGGGGATCATCATCATCATCGCATGCGGCAATTCGCGGCCCGCCATGACGAGCAGTTCCACGCAGTTGTCGAATTGTGCGGAGTCGCTGCCGTCCGTGTTGATTACGGGCACGACCTTCTTGATGTCGCCCCCGAGCGTGGCGGATTTGAAATTCGCCTGCGCCGCCTTGATCCAGTTGACGTTGCCGCGCAGCGTGTTGATTTCGCCGTTGTGCGCGATGCAGCGGTTGGGATGCGCCCGGTCCCAGCTCGGGAACGTGTTCGTCGAAAAACGCGAATGCACCAGCGCCATCGCGGTGATCATCGTCTCGTCGCTCAAATCCAAATAATATTTCCCCACCTGTTCGGACATCAACATGCCCTTGTAGATGAGCGTCCGCGCCGAGAGGCTGGACACATAAAAGATGCCGCCGCCCGCGATCTTGCCCGCGTAACGGATTTTCCGCTCCGCGACCTTGCGGATGACAAACAGTTTCCGTTCGAACGCCTGGTCATCCTTGATGGACGCGCTGCGACCGACGAAAACCTGCGCCATGAACGGTTCGGCGGCGACCGCCGTCTTGCCGAGCGAAGAATTATCCACCGGCACATCGCGCCAGCCGATGACCGTCTGGCCTTCGGCGACGATGATCTTGGCGAGTTCTGTTTTGACAGCTTCCCGTTCCGCCGGATTTTTGGGCAGGAACAGCTGGCCGACGCCGTATTGGCCGAACGCCGGCAGCTTGAAACCGAGCTTCGTGGCTTGGGCCACGAAAAATTCATGCGGCACCTGGATGAGGATGCCCGCGCCGTCGCCCGTGTTTGCTTCGCAGCCGGTCGCGCCGCGATGGTCGAGGTTGACGAGGATCTGCAGCGCGTCGCTCACCATTGAATGGGATTTCTTCCCCTTCATGTTGACGACAAAGCCGAGACCGCACGCGTCGTGTTCGAATTGCGGATCATAAAGACCCTGTTTCAGCGGCGCCGTTGTCCGGGGTTGCGCTTGCTGGTTATTAGAATTATTTGTTGGGTTGCTGATCATCTTACGGCTGATAAGCCTGCGTTCCTTTATTTTTTACAAAAATGGTTGCCCTGTGCAATAAATCATTTTGGAAAAGGTAGTTGTTTCATCATTAGAAACACCCTTTTTTCAACGGGTTCAGTGAAGTTTTTTAATGTTCAATGCGCCAGCAGGTCCATCCGGGCGCGGATTTCCTGCCATCTGGGGCTGTTGGCAGGTGCATTCGTGAGGCAAAGTCCGAAATAATGCACGGCCGTATTCGTATCACCCCGGTCCAAGGCGATCTGCCCAAGACCGTAATTGACGCTGAACTGGTCCACCACCGTATCCACCAGTTGGGTGTAATCCTGCTCCGCCGCCGGCAGGTTGGTCAGTTGCAAGTAGGCGATGGCGCGGTTCAACCTTATGGAGGGAAGGTTCGTCAGCGTCATGACGCGGTTCAGCACCGGGATGGCCGCCTCCGCCTTTTTGCTTTGGATCAGCAACGCGGCCTTGTTGTTGAGCGCGGCCACGTTGTCCGGATCCTTGGCCAGTCGCGCTTCTGTGATCGCCATGGCATTGCTCACTTCGCCAAACGACAGGTAGGCTTTCAAAACCATGTCCTGAAACGTGGATGACTCGGGATGGGCCAGCAGGAGTTTCTCAAGGGTCCGGTTCGCCCGTTCCGGATTGTTCTGGGAGATCCATGACTTCGCTTCCAATATGGCCAGATCCACTTCCAAGGACTGTCCGGCCGGCGAATCCGTCACCAGTGGCCGCAATCGGCCCACCGTCTCAAACACTTCGGTGTCGAAACGGAAGTGGGAATACAGTTGCGCCTTCGCCAGTTGGGGCAGGATGGCGTCCGGCGCCAATATCCGGGCGTGTTCAAATTCCTGCCAGGCTTGGTGTGGCAAATTGGCCGACAGCCAGGTGTTGCCCAGGGCGTAGCGGATGCCCGGGTCATCAAACTCGCCATAGACGTTGATCAGCTGTGCCAGCACACGGATGCTCCGGAATTTGTCCGCGACTTGGTCGGGGCCGAGCAAGACCAGTTTTTTACCCGCCAACAGATCGGTGCAGCAATTTAGGTTGGTCGCCGCCGCCATGTTGTCAGTATTGAGAAGCAGCGCCTGTTGAAACCGGCGTTGCGCGGCAGAAAGCTGGCCGGCCTGCTGGAGATCCACGCCCCAGTCGTTCAGCAACACGGAATACCACCGCCCCAGTTGGACGTTTTGATCCCTTCGTGCCGGCTGGATTGTCAGCCGCCGCTTCAAAAGCCGGTCCAGCCCGGAGGGCCGGGGTGGTGTCTGGTCCAAGGCCGCCAGCCCGTTTTGCCACGCATCATCCCAGAATTTTTCTTCGCCGCTGATTTCGGCGGCAGTTAACGCCGCCCCGGCAAAACTATGGGCCGGGTAATGCTTGAGTTCATGCATCGCGCCCAGGGGCGAGGGATAAACGCGCTCAAATAGCACGCTTCCGTTTTGCGGTTGCAAGAAAAAGATCCGGTTCGTTCGTGCCAGGCTGTCGACCAGTTGCAACAGTTGATCCGGTTTTATTTCGCTCTCCTTGGCGATTCCGGACCAATCCGCCGGGTATTCGCGACCAAGCAGTGCCCGATATTTTGGATTGGAAAGAAGGGCCAGGTTGATGAACTGCCAATGTCCGCTTTGCTTTCCCTCCGTCAGCGTCGCCTGCAACAATATCAGTTTGGCCGGGTCTTCTCCGAAAACGATGCCGCCGGCTGCCGGCAGCGACCGTGCTATCAAGCTGCCATAGCCGGACAACGGTTCACGGTTGAACGCCAGAACGGCCGGCAGGTTGCGCGCAACCAGTCCCGCGATGGCCACCGCCGAAATTCCCGCGAGCAACGGGGCGGCATACTGTTGCAGCCACGCCATGAGTTTATCCAACAGGTTCCGCGCCCAGCGTTGCGACGGTACCTGTGCCGCGGATAAAAGATTGCCCAGGATGAACGCGGCGCCCAGCGCGTCCATCAAATCAAATGACAGCAGCGGCATGGCGAAGCCAAGCTGCTTTCGCACGATTTCACGCGGGCCGACAATCGGGTCAAACGCCAGCCAGAGACACGCGAGTAGCAACGCCACGCTCAATGTCCGGAACAGCCAGAGTTGAAAACGGTCGAGTTCCGAGATGTGGCCGGAAGACTGGGTGTTGAACCGGAGAAAACACGGCAATATTGGTACCAGAAAATAAAGCCCCACGGCCACGATCAGCAACCGGTGTTGCTGCCAGAAACTGGAATAGATCGTGGAGAAGATTTCCTTGGTGGAATGAAAAGCCGCGTGCCAGGCCTCGGCAAAACCAAGCGGCGAATGCGGCGTCAGCCAATGCGCCAGCGGCAACAGTGCGTAGAGCGAAAATCCCGCCAGCCCCAAAAGCGCCATGCGCCGGGCAAAAGCGATCTTAAAAAAGAAAATCCCCCTCAATACGACCAGCGCTACCGCGAATATCGGCAACGCCGCCAACATGAACCAGTTCTCGGCCATGCCGATGCCCCATATCACCGCCGCCGCGTCCAGCCAGCGCAGGTTTTTTCCGGCGCGATATTCCAGCAGGCACCAGCCTGCCGCCGCCAGCAACAACAGATCCGTCATCTCACCCGTCGCCGCCGTCGCCTCCTGCCAGAAAGAAAATTCAAACCCGCAAACTGCCACCGCCAACAGGACCGGGAGTTTCGCCACCCATGGTTTTTTGGCATCTGGCTGGGCATCCCGTGGCAGCAACTCCGCGCAGCGTGCGAGCAATCCCAACGTCACCGCTGCGGTAAGGGCGGAAAAAAGATTCAGCGCCAAGGGGATCCGGCCCGCTGGCAGCAGATGCAATGGCAGCGTCAGCAACCAGGTGAGCGGATGGGTGGTCATCGGCAGCCAGTCCCAGCCCGTGATCTTTGCCGTCATCGCCATGCTGCTGACTGTCATGCCATGGCTTGCCGTCAGGGCATAGACAACGAACGCGGTCAGCGCTACGGCTTTTGGCAATGTCATCCGTTTTTTGCTCACAGATAAAAGTGTTTGGCAATCCCGTTCCAAAATCCATCACGAAATCGACTCGCGCAGGGCGGCGAACAGGCTTTTGCCGGATTCCGCCGCGATCGGCGTACGCGATTTTGGGTCCGAATGTTCCACCAGTTCCTCCGGCAGTTCTTTTAAGAACGGCGATGGCTGGCAGGGGAGCAACTGTCCGTATTTTTTGCGCCCGCCGCAATGGCTGATGGCCAGCGTCTGCATCGCGCGCGTGACTGCCACGTAAAACAGCCGCCGTTCCTCGTCCATCGTACCCTCGACCTTGGAACGCGTATGCGGCAGCAAACCGTCCTCCAATCCGACGATGAAAACGTGAGGAAACTCCAACCCTTTGCACGAATGCATGGTGATGAGCGTGACGGCGTCACTGGTGTTCTCTTTGTCCTCCTCGCGGTCGCTGTCGAGTGTGATGTTTTCCAGAAAGTTTTCGAGCCGCTCCATCGGCACATTGCCGATGCCGTCCATCGTCGGCAGCATCTCACGGATGTTGCGGATGCGGCCTTCCGCCACTTCCTGATCCTTGTCCAGCCGCTTGAGTTCGTTCAAGTAACCGGTCTCATTCAAAAAATTCTCCGCCCACGCCGCCAGCATCAGGTCGCTGGCCGGATTGACCAGCTCGCCATGCACCCGCTCCACGAAAGCCACAAAGTCCTCGATGCTCTTGCGCGTATTGGCTTGGAACGAGATCGCGACCATCGGATTTTTCATCGCCGTGAAAACCGAGCATTTCCGTTCATGGCTCGCGCCCAGCAACCGTTCCATCGTGACATCGCTCAGGCCGCGCGCGGGTACATTCGCGATCCGCAGCAGGCTGATGTCATCATTCGGGTTCACAAACATCTTCACGTACGCGATGAAATCTTTGATCTCGCGCCGGTCAAAAAAACTTTGGCCACCGATCAAATGGTAACGGACGTTACCCTTGCGCAATTCTGTTTCGATCGGGCGCGATTGCAAGTTCGTGCGGAACAGGATCGCACAATCTTGCCAGGCGATGCGGTGGGCGATGCGTTTGAACTCGATCTGCGAAACGATTTCGCGCGCCTCATCTTCGTCATTGTTATATGCGTTCAACTGGATCTTTGAACCCGGCCCCTTGTCTGACCACAGCGATTTTCCACGCCGTTGGACGTTATTCTTGATGATGGCGTTCGCCGCGTGAAGGATGGTCGTCGTGCTGCGATAATTTTGCTCCAGCTTGACGATCTTCACCTCCGGAAAATGTTTTTCGAGATTCAAGAGGTTGGCCACCTCCGCGCCGCGCCAGCCATAGATGCTCTGGTCATCATCACCGACCACGCAAAAATTCCGGTGTACGCTCGTGAGTGAATGCACCAGTTCAAACTGCGCCGCGTTGGTGTCCTGATACTCGTCCACCATCACATATTGATATTTGGCGCGACACGCTTCCAGCGCATCCGGATGCTCGCGGAACAGGCGCAGCGTCAGCAAGATCAGGTCGTCAAAATCCACCGCATTGCAGGCATGCAGGGCGGATTCATAACGCTTCGCGATATGCTGCGCGAGCGCGCGGACGCTCGGGTCGCCAAACGCCGCCGATTTCTCGCCGCCATTCTTGAACTTGCTCAACATCGCCAGCACCGCGCCGGGGTCTGTCTTCTCACCCTTGGCGGAAATGGCGGAGAGGATTTTCTTCACCGCCGCCACCTGTTCGGATGCGTCGTAAATAACGAAATTGCGCTTGTAACCAAGCTTCTCGATATGCACCCGCAAAATGCGGACACAGAGCGAGTGGAACGTGCAGATGGTCGGGCGATTAGCCTTTTCTTCCTCGGATTTGGCGCGTGGCCGCTTCGGCAACAGCTTGGTGACGCGTTCCTGCATCTCGCGCGCGGCCTTGTTGGTGAACGTCACCCCGAGGATGTTGCCCGGCTTGATGCCCTTATCCACCATGTGCGCGATGCGATAGGTGATCACGCGCGTCTTGCCCGTGCCCGCGCCCGCCAGGATCAAAACCGGGCCGTTGATCGTTGCCGCGGCTTGGCGTTGTTGCGGATTGAGCGTGTTGAGATTCACCATCGGGCGCGCAGTTTAATTTGCCCCAAACCGAACGCAAGTATGCAGGGAGTTAATTTCATATCCCGCCTCGCCATCGCCGCCGGTGCGTTTGCAAAATTCAACCCGGTTGCTAAAAAAATCTTGGTTTTCCTCATGTTTTCCTTCGTTTTCATAAAAAACAAATTTTTCCTCATTGGGAAATCATGGGATATCCCAGTCATTTCGTGGTCTCGTCATTCCCGCTCTCGGCTTCTCCACCATCCCCAATCTTCGCGCCGGCGTCTTGGAGTGCTCCGGTCCTCTGGAGCTTTCCTGAAGGCATAATCCACCCAACCGCGACCTCATGGAAAACCCAAGCCCCTCTATCCATCCCAAGCCACAACTCTCTCTAACACCAATTACAAAATCGTAGCCTGCCACCCACCTGCAAGCAGCAGTTTCGATCCCACAATCGCCAGCAATCAAAACTGGCACACAGCCACCAGGCACCGACTGCAAAAAGGGCGCATAAATCGCAATTCGTAAATCGTTAATTCTCCCGGTTTGATTTGGTTTAATTTGGCTTAATTTTTGCATTTTCATTGGCCTTTTCTCAAATCTGAGATTTCAAATTTCAGATCGCGCATTGCTCGGATTGGAGCCTTCGCCCACGCGCCAGCCTGTTTTGGACTGCGGTAGCAAGGCTCTGGCCGCGACACCCTGTCCGCCATAGCCTTGACGAAGGTGGACGTTCTCGCCTGCCACCAACCCCGACTGGCCGCCAACCAATCTTCACCTGCAAACCAAATCCTCGGAGCGCGGGCGGCCCGCCCGCGAGTTGATCGCCAGCCCAACCCATCTGCGTTCATTTGAGTCCATCTGCGGTTAATTTTTTTTAGGTCGGATTTACCCGGATTCACCCGGAAACTCCATCGTCTCCAAACCGCGCGAAGCGTTCGGAGTTCGGCTGTTTTAGCGGCGCTTTCCTTACGCCGTCTCACACCCCAACACCCTCTCATGGAGAACCCAAAAACTCTCTTCCTCCCTAACCTCAAAGCCTTACCCGCTCCCCAACCCCAAAATACAATTCGGTGCTCCAGTAAATGGAGCGGGGACAGCCTGTCCCCGCAAACGTCAGTAGACTCTTCAATAATCGATCCCCAACCCGCCGTCCGCCCGCCCGTCTCCGCCCATCCGAGTCGCTCCGTGTCTATCTGTAGAAAAATAATTTTACCTTGATTCACCTTGATTTGGTTTAATTCACTACATAAACCACCCCCGACTCCGGACCAAAATCCGGTGCCTGCCATCAACCGCCATGCATGCCATAGGCATTCCATACCGGCCAGCCTAGCATAGATCCCTAAAACCTGAATTCGTGCCGGGAATGTAACTGGCAGATTTATGCCATTTATTTTCAAAAAACCGGAGTGGGAAGGGGGTCCGACCTGAAAAATCCCTAAAAAATCATAACCCCATTGAAAACATTGACAAAAAACGACATCACCTCCGCAAAGAAATCCAACCTTTAACGAAAAACATTGGCCTTTTGAGGCGACCAGTTTCTTCATTCTTAATTCTACCTTCTTCCTTTCCCAAAAAGACCGCCCTTCTTCTTTTCCCTTGAATCAAATAATTATAACATTTTTGAAAATACTCTAAAATGCCTGTGCCCTCATCGTTCTAAAGCCGGACACCTGACCGGCCAGGCGCCCAATTATGATTTTACGACGGTTATTTATCATTCTGACGGTTTTGCTTTACGCGGCCAATCCGGCCACGAGCCGGGCCGAGATACGTCTGCCGCATATCTTCGGCAGTCACATGGTGTTGCAACGGGAAAAACCGGTCACTATCTGGGGTTGGGCCGCTTCGGGTGAGAACATCAACGTCCAACTTGGTCCCACCATCAAAACGACCAAAGCCAATGATCGCGGCGAGTGGAAAGTAGTGCTTCCCACCATGTCGGCCGGCGGGCCCTACACTCTGACTGTGAGCGGTTCGAATACTGTGACGTACGAGGATGTCATGGTGGGTGAAGTTTGGCTCTGTGCCGGTCAGTCAAACATGGAATTTGGCCTCGGCCGTGCCGATCACGGCAAAGAAGAGATTGCCGCCGCCAATCACCCGGGCATCCGGTTGCTGATGGAAAAGGGCGATTGGGCGCCTCAACCCCAAAGCGACCAGGAAGGCACTTGGAAAGTATGCACTCCTTCGACCGTCGCGGAGGGTGGCTGGCAGGGGTTTTCGGCGGTCGCCTATTTTTTTGGACGTGAGCTGAATGCCAGGCTGGGTGTGACCGTTGGTTTGATTGATGTCCATCGGGGCGGTACGTTGATCGAACTGTGGACCCCGCCGGAGGGATTTGCCGCCGTGCCGGCCTTGCAGGACGAGTATGAACGGATTGAACTGGGCGATCCTCGCGCCGTCTCGCACCAACAAAAATTGGCTTTGGCCCTGGATCAGTTTGACCAATGGTCACGCACGGCTCATCAAGCGATGACCAATCGGGAAATCGTTCCTCCCGCGCCTTCCTATCCCGATGAACTGTTGCCCCCGCATGATCTCTATTCGCCGACCTCGATCTACAACGGCATGATCCATCCTTTGCTCCCGTTCGCCCTTCGTGGCGTGATCTGGTATCAGGGCGAATCCGATGTGGGGCAGGGCACACGTTATGCTGAAAAACTGCAAGCCCTGTTGACCGGCTGGCGCACCTTATGGGGTGAGGGCGATTTTCCCTTCTATTTTGTCCAGATCGCCCCCTACGATTATGGCGGCGATCCCGAAAAAGAGACGGAAATTTGGGCGGCCCAGACAGTCGCGGCCAATGCCATTCCCAATACGGGCATGGTGGTCATCAATGACCTCGCCGATCTTAAAAACGTCCATCCTACGGACAAACAGGATGTCGGGCACCGCCTCGCTTTGTGGGCCTTGGCCAAAACATACGGGCACAAGGATCTTGTCTATTCCGGCCCAACCTTCAAATCCCTGACCGTGGCCAGCAACACCCTTCGCGTAAATTTTGACAACATCGGTGGCGGTCTCGTCAGCCGCGACGGCAAGCCGTTGAACTGGTTTGAAATCATCGATACCGATGACGGTGGCTTTGTGAAGGCTGATGCCCGCATTGAAGGTTCCAGCGTGGTGCTTTCGTCGCCCGGGGTGGAACATCCGGTCGCGATGCGCTTTGCCTGGAGCGGCCTGGCGCAGCCCAATTTGATGAACCAGGCAGGACTGCCGGCCGGTGCCTTCCGCGCCGGGGAAATGCCCAAACGCGACTGGCTCGGCCGGCACGTTCCGGAAGCGAAAGATTATCAAGTGGTTTACGATCTGGATTTGGCCGGCCTGGGCCAGACCATCAAATATAATATCGATAATCACACAAACCTCCCCACGCACTTCGACCGAGTCGCTTACTTTCTGGAGTTGCAGGATTCCGATTGGAACACCCGCGATATCTACGTCTCCATGGATGCCTTCACGGCTGACCCCGGCAAGATCGGTATTCCCGCCTTCGGGTCAGGTATCCGCTTTCAGCAAAACGTCACCAACCTCAATGTCTATTCCAACGTCAGGACGATCACAACTGGGACGCAACTAAACGGTGGTAATATTGAATTTTGGCCGAACAACTACGACCAGAAGAATTCTGCCAACGTACCCAATGCATCCGGCGATGCGTTTGATTTCGGGGATCATATGACGGACGTGGAAGATGGTTATGGCTGCCTGCAGATCCACAACCATGAGGCCCGGCAAACCTTGATCGCGATCAATCACTGGCGTGAAGGTGCGCACGCAGACATCGGCATCGGCAACCAGCTAAAAGACAATCCGGATTGGACGTTTGCCGGCAATGCTGGAAATTATCGGGCCATACGGCTGCGTGTATTGGTGCGGTGTCCGCAAAATTAAATGTACAGCCGTGGGCGGATTTCTAAACACTGAATGGCGATTAGTGAAAGCCTTCCTTTAAAATTTGGGGGAACAGCGGTATGAGGGCAACGATAATAAGCCCGTTGAGAATCACTCCTGTGATGGCTCTTCCTTTGATGCCTTCGGTGCCAACTTTTTTCATTGCCAGAAGTGCGATGATGCCAAGAACAAAACCGGTTGGAACGAGTAGCATCGTGATACAGCCGGCAATATTGCGGCCTAATTGAGCGTTTGCAGTCCCCATTGTAGGCCCAAGCACATTGTTATTGAGGATTGCCAGCAGCCAGCAAAACAAAGGCGCATAGAGGCTGGCTCGGGCGGCAAGATGATAAAAACTTTTTTTGTCGTTCGGCATTTGTGTTGAAGGGTTTTGCAATCGACCGGCAATTAACCGTTCGCGAAGTTTAATTTGCCCGGACATGGACGCAAGCGTACGGGGATAAAATTTGATGTCAGCCGCAGGTTTTATCATGGTAAACTTGCATCATGAAACCGTCCGTCCTCTTGCTTCTCGCGCTGTTTTTTATCAACAGTGTCGTCATCCCGCATGCAGGCACGGTCGTGGTTTATCCGGCTCCTGTGGGCGAAGAATTATCCCGGGCTTATCAAGTGACTGTTGAAGGCCATGCCGTTCCCGTCTACACTGCCAAAGTGGCCCCCGCCGACCCCGTCTTGCGCTGGAAAGCCATGGACGACAAGGCCAATTCCGCGAACTATTTTGAAACGGCCGCCTTCGCCTCCTTCGATATGCAGGGAACAGTGACCGTCCAAGTGACATGCCCCGAAGACATCACCTCCGCCAAAATTCTGCCTTCCGCCTTGAACCTTCAACCGCTCATCAAAGGCAAAAGCCTTTCTCTGACCCTGACC
This sequence comes from Verrucomicrobiia bacterium, assembly GCA_035943555.1. Classification (GTDB taxonomy): domain Bacteria; phylum Verrucomicrobiota; class Verrucomicrobiia; order Limisphaerales; family UBA11358; genus UBA11358. The sequence continues at coordinate 398 of DASZCA010000434.1, read as the reverse complement.
AATCCCGGCCCGGTGACCGTTGAAATCAATGGCAATTGGGTCCAAGCCTTGCATCTCTTCGCCAATCCGCCTGAAACGAACGCCCCGACCGCCACCGCGCCCGGCGTGATTTATTTCGGCCCCGGCATCCACGAGATTACGCACCTGGTCGTGACTAACAATCAAACCCTCTACGTCGCCGGCGGGGCCATTTTGCGCGGTGTCATCGGTACGAATGAACCCTTCAGCATCAGCAGTTATAGCGGACTAAGAAACTACAGCCCCACCATCGAATTGCGCGGAACTAACATCATGTTGCGCGGACGGGGAATTATTGATGGCACCGCCTGTCCCACTCACGCTCGCCACTTGGTCTTTGTACAAGGCACAAATATATGCCTCGAAGGCGTGATCCTCCG
>DASZCA010000433.1:0-18568 GCA_035943555.1 Verrucomicrobiia bacterium | reverse complement strand
AATATGACATAAATCTGCCAGTTACATTCTCCACACGAATTCGGATTTTCGGGACCTATGATTTAATGAAGGAAGCATGACATTTACGATATACGATTTTCGATTAACGACGCGGTCGATAGCTCGGAGGATTCCGGCGATGGTCAGGCCACAAAGTGCCTGCTGCGCAGGCAAAATCTGTCGCAGCGCGACAGACTCCACCTTGACGGCGGGTTCGTTGGGCCTTGTTGGGCTTGGTTGGACCTTAAAGTTTTATGAAAGGTCCAATGGATGAGCTCGCCCCACCAAAGGGGACAATGCATCCAAACTGTTCTGGAAGATTCGAGGGCCGTTAGCCGTTATTAGCCTTTATTAGCCTAAAAAAAATGAAAACACCAAGGAAGATTTCTCACACCCGTCTTCGCCAAAGCGCTACGACGCGGCAGGCAGAGGAATCGGGGAGCGCGGAGTTTTGAACGGAAACACCATCAAATCAAAACTGAACCAAATGAAATTAAATCACTTTTTTAAAAAATTATGAAAAACGCGTTGATGATGGAGCGGGCTTTGAGCCCTTGCGTTGATTGGTGGGCCGGTTCCTGGGGCGTTGCCATAGGCTGCTATGAAGGCGGACCTTTGGCCTTGGGCGGAAGGCCACGTTTGGTTTGCTTCGACCGGTTTTTTGCCGTAGTTTGACGGCCATTTTGCATGAAAATCTTTATTGATGGTAAACTTTGCAGTGAACGGGACGCGAAGGTGTCGGTGTTCGATCACGGTCTGCTGTACGGCGACGGTGTGTTCGAGGGCATCCGGGCCTATAACGGCCGCGTTTTCAAGCTGCGGGAACACATCGACCGTCTGTATGCGTCGGCCAAGGCGATCCTGCTGGAAATCCCGATGACGCACGCGCAGATGATGAAGGCGACGGTGGACACGATTCGCGCGAACAAGTTGCGCGATTGTTATGTGCGCCTGATCGTGACGCGCGGCGTGGGGACGCTGGGGTTGAACCCGCGCAGTTGCAAGAATCCGAGCGTGATCATCATCGCGGGCAAGATCCAGGTGTATCCGGCGGAGTTGTACGCGCGCGGCATGGATATCGTGACGGTGCCGACGGTGCGCAACCTGCACAGCGCGGTGAACCCGGCGATCAAGTCGCTCAATTATCTCAACAATATTCTCGCGAAGATCGAGGCGAACAACGCGGGCGTGGAAGAAGCGGTGATGTTGAACGCCGAGGGGTTTGTGGCGGAAGGCACGGCGGACAATATTTTTATCATCAAGAATGGTGCGTTGTACACGCCGCCGCTGTATGCGGGTGCGTTGTACGGGATTACGCGCGGCACGGTGATGGAGCTGGCGGAGCAATCCGGCATCAAAGTGGCAGAATCCAATTTAACGCGGTATGATCTATTCAATGCGGATGAATGTTTCCTGACGGGCACGGGCGCGGAGATCATGCCGGTGATCAAGATCGACGGCCGGGTGATCGGCACGGGCAAGCCGGGAGTCATCTCCAAGAAGCTGATCACGGAATATCATGCTTTAACCAAAGTGTCCGGCGAACCGATTTAATCACTATGAAACGACCGGGTATGCTGACGATGGCGGGTGCGATCTGGTTTGTCGTCGGTTTGCTTGGCGTTTTGAGCGAGGCGGGGCAGCGTGGAGTTCAATTCCCGGATGGCAACATGCTTAACCTGTTGGTCGGGGTCGGCTTGTGGCGCGGCTGGCGGTTATGCCGCTTGTATGCCGTCATCATTTGCGGCTTCGGATTTGTGATGATGGTGGCAGGTACGCCGTGGGCATTATGTCATACGGAAGAAATGGTGTATCATTACCCTGTGAGTCTGGTGATAGATCAAAGGCCGCATGAACTGATGTCGTTCATCGGAGTGTTTGCGTATCTGGCAGTTGGAATGTTTGCGACCGGTTGGATGTGGACGGTGTTGCGGCGGCCGGAAGTCCGCCAGTTTTTTAAGCGCCGGCCGGTGACGGTCCGGATGGCGAATCAATGATTTAATTTTATGCAATGTTGCGTGTGCAAAGAGAAACCGGCGACGGTGCATCTGACCCAGATCGTGGGTGACAAGATGCAGAAGCTGGATTTATGCGAGGAATGCGCGAAGGCGAAGGGGATCAATGACCCGACGAGCTTCGCGATGGCGGATCTCATGCTGGGCCTCGGCGCATCGCAGGAACTGGATCAATCGAGCGCGGGCACGGAAATGAAATGCCAGCGCTGCGGATTTTCGCAGGCGGATTTCAAGAAGTCGGGCCGCTTGGGTTGTCCGGATTGTTACAAGACGTTTGCGGAAGGCTTGTCGGGTTTGCTCAAGACGATGCACAAGGGCACGCGGCATATCGGCAAGGCGCCGGAGGCGTTGCGCGCGACGCGCGAGAACAGCGACCGTCTGAAGACGTTGAAAAAGAAGCTGGCGAAGGCGGTGTCAGAAGAAGATTACGAAGGCGCGGCGGAACTGCGCGATGAGATCAATGCCTTGAGCCACGCCCCGGCGAAGACCCCATGAAAGACATCCATTCATTTCTCTGCTCGCCGGCCGAGTCCACGCACCGGCAAGGGCCGCATGATCGCATTGTCATTTCCAGCCGCGTGCGGCTGGCGCGCAATCTGCGCGGGTCGGCGTTTCCGGGCTGGGCGAAGAAGCCGGAGCGCGTGAAAGTTTTCGAGACGATCCAGCCGGCCGTGAGTTCGTTGATCGACATGAAGGATTCGTTCTTCGAGGCGATGGATAATTTTACGGCGCTGGACAAGCAGTTGCTGGTGGAGCGTCATCTGATCAGCCGCGAGCATGCCGCGAAGAATGTCGGCAGCGGGCTGGTGTTGAATCGCGACGAGACGTTTTGCGTGATGATCAATGAAGAGGATCATCTGCGGATGCAGGCGTTGCGGCCGGGGTTGCAATTGCGCCAGGCATGGACGGCGATCGATGCGTTTGATTCGGCGCTGGAGAAGAAGCTGGATTTTGCCTTTGACAGCGAGCTGGGTTATTTGACGGCGTGTCCGACGAATTTGGGCACGGGCATCCGCGTGAGCGCGATGCTGCATCTGCCGGGTTGCGTGCTGGACGAACAGATCAACCCGATCATCCAATCGGTGAACAAGCTGGGCCTGGCGGTGCGCGGGCTGTACGGCGAAGGCACCGAGGCGCTGGGAAATGTTTTTCAGGTATCGAACCAGATGACGCTGGGCGAGACGGAATCGGTGATCGTGGAGCGGTTGGAAAAAGTTTTGGCGCAGATCATCGAGCACGAGCAGAACGCGCGCGAGCGGTTGCTGGAAAAGAAGCCGAAGGTGGTGTTCAACCATATCGGCCGCGCCTACGGTATTTTGGCGAACGCGCACAGCATCTCCTCGAAGGAAACGATGAACCTGCTCTCGCTGCTGAAGCTGGGCGTGGACATGAGTTTGTTTCCGGGCGCGGATCGCGGGCTGGTGGATGAACTGTTTTTGACGACGCAGCCGGCGCATCTGCAGAAGCAGCTTTCGGACAAGCTTTCGGCGGAAGAGCGCGATCTGATCCGCGCGGATATGCTGCGGGAACGGCTGAAGGGCGTGAGCCGGCCGGTGGCGAAGGCGCCGGGGAAAGACAATTGAATTTGTTTCAGAGATTTTTCTTAGGGGGGCATAAATTTAACTGGAGCATACCCGTATGGTGAAAATACAAGTTGCCAAGATTGCTCTTTGCTTTCTTGTGATGGCTATTATCAGCATCGCTAGGGGCCAGATCGATGTTGGTGATTCCCCGCTGATTTTGTATAAAATAAATTCAGGCGAAGCGCATGGAATAAAGAGAAAATATATTTTGTGCGTAAATTCCAACTCTCCGAAAGATGGAAAGACCTCCCTGATAGTTATGGGCGACACGTTTTCAGTTGAGAAGCATGGAGACGAGTGCTGGGTGAGCATGACTAATACATGCGTCCTTCAAACACATTTTGCCCCGTCTAGAACTAATGAAGTGGTGCAAATCAAAATGTGGACTGACGGTTTTCCACTTTCATTTCCTAAGCACACGAAGGTTGTCTTTCAAAGCGAAATTGTTGAGTTATCGAAACTGAATGTTAAGCCATCTGTTGAAACAGGAGCGAAGGTCGATGAAGGAGAGGATGCTTTGCGCGAAATGAAAAAATTGGGAGTGGAACTGCCCGAGGACATAGATATGGAGAAAGCGATTGGTCACAAAAAGTGAACTCTGCTGAAATGGTGGTTCAAGCATTTGCACTTCGGCAAAGCTTTTGAGATATAACGAGCCATGAAGATTGAAAACATCATCCCTGAATTGCATCGCCATCGTGAAAACTTGATGCGAACGTGCGGTTTGGACGTTAAAAAATTGGTAGCGCATTACCAACGGCTGGAAGCCGGACGCAACGATGCAGGCCATAAACTGGTTTCGTTTGCCGGGGCGCCAGTGGAAAAAAGAGGTGGCCGGAGAGGGGTTGAGACGGCTTGACGTTGATTATCGTTGTTGAGGGTTGAATGGCGCTTATTCTTCCTTCAAAGCCAAGGAGAAGCGGTTATTGCGCCTTGGCGAAATGTGAGCAACGGGTTGAATTCCACCCCTCACCCTAACCCTCTCCCCTCGGAGGGGCGAGGGGATTCACATAAGTCGGGATGTATATCTAAGGCGGTAAATGGATTTTATTTTTTAATGGAGCATATGGTAATCCGGCACGCCGTTTTTCTGTTTTGAGGTAAAAACTTCCGGCGGGACCGATGGGAGGCGGATGAACCGGCAGAGAATGCTGGTTGGTCCGGCTGACGGATATTTGCAAAAGGCATGGCGGGCATTGCTTTTTTCCTGTTGGCATTGGACAAATCCGCCGATTTAATGCAGAGTGATTTACGTATGAGCGATGAAGCAATGAGCAATTTTACGCCGCGTGCGCAGCAGGTGCTCGCGCTTGCGCGGAAAGAGGCCGACCGCCTGAACCACAATTTTCTCGGCACGGAGCATCTGCTCCTGGGCCTGATCAAATTGGGCCAGGGTGTCGCCGTCAATGTTCTTCAAAAGATGGGTCTCGATCTCGAGACCGTCCGCCTCGAAGTCGAGAAGCAGACGCCGAGCGGTCCTGATCAGAAAATGATCGGCAACATCCCTTACACGCCGCGCGTGAAGAAAGTCATCGCGCTCGCGCAGAAGGAAGCGAAAAATCTCAACCATACCTACGTCGGCACCGAACATCTTTTGCTCGGACTGCTCCGCGAAGGTGACGGCGTGGCGGCAAAGGTGCTGCGCGCGCTGGATGTGGACATCGAACAGGCCCGCCAAGAAATCTTGAAGGAGCTGGATCCGAACTTTGCCGCGCAACAGGGTGGGGAAGAACAGCCGCAGGGTGAAGCCGGTGAAAAACCGCCAGCGGCCGCTGCTGCCGGAGCGGGCGATAAAAAAGGTGACGTGAAGACGCCGGCGCTGAAGGCGTTCGGTCGTGATCTCACGGAAATCGCGCGCAAGGGCGAGATGGACCCGGTCATCGGCCGCAAGAACGAGATTGAGCGTGTCATCCAGGTGCTGTGCCGTCGCACGAAGAACAACCCCGTTCTGTTGGGCGAAGCGGGCGTGGGCAAGACGGCCATCGTGGAAGGTCTCGCGCAGGAAATTGCCGCGGGGAACGTCCCGGAAATTTTGCTGCAGAAGCGTGTCATCACCCTCGATCTCGCGTTGATGGTGGCTGGCACGAAGTATCGCGGCCAGTTTGAGGAGCGCATCAAAGCGGTGATGGACGAAATTCGTCGCGCTAAGAATGTCATCCTGTTCATCGACGAATTGCACACCATCGTGGGTGCAGGTTCGGCCGAGGGCACGATGGACGCGAGCAATATCATCAAACCGGCGCTCTCGCGCGGTGAGATGCAGTGCGTGGGAGCCACGACTTTGAACGAGTACCGCAAGTACATCGAGAAGGACGCCGCGCTGGAACGCCGTTTCCAATCGGTGAAGGTGGAAGCGCCTTCCATCGAGGACGCGATCGAGATTCTCAAAGGTCTCCGGCACAAATACGAAGAGCATCACAAGGCCGAGTTCACGGACGCGGCGGTGGAGGCTTCCGTGAAATTGTCGGACCGTTACATCATGGACCGGTTCCTGCCGGACAAGGCGATCGACGTCCTGGATGAGGCCGGTTCGCGCGCGCGCATCAGCACGTTGACACGTCCGCCCGAGGTCAAGGCGATGGAAGCCGAGATCGAAGAGATCAAAGGTAAAAAAGAAAAATCCATCAAGAACCAGGATTTCGAAGGTGCGGCGCAGATGCGCGACAAAGAAAAGCAGGCCAAGGAAAAGATGGAGACCATGCTTAAGGAATGGCGCACGAAGGGTGATGAAAAACGCATCGTCGTGGGCGAGGAAGAAATTTTGCACGTCGTCTCCAAATGGACCGGCATCCCGCTCCAGCGCATGGGGCAGGGCGAGATGCAACGGCTGCTCACGGTCGAGACCGAGATGGAAAAAGTGGTCGTCGGCCAGCGCGAGGCGGTTTCCGCCCTGTGCAAGGCGCTGAAGCGTTCGCGCGCGGACTTGAAAGATCCGCGCCGGCCGATCGGCACGTTCCTGTTGCTCGGACCGACGGGCGTCGGCAAGACGTTGTTGTCCAAGACGCTCGCGGAGCAGATGTTTGGCGATGCGAAATCTTTGATCCAGCTCGACATGAGCGAGTACATGGAGAAGTTCAACGTGTCGCGGCTCGTAGGTTCGCCTCCGGGTTATGTCGGCTACGAAGAAGGCGGCCAGCTCACGGAAAAAGTGCGGCGCAATCCGTACTCCGTGGTTTTGTTCGACGAAATCGAGAAGGCGCATCCGGACGTGTGGAACATGCTGTTGCAGATTCTGGAAGAAGGAAAGCTGACGGACAGCATGGGACGCATCGTGAATTTCCGCAACACGATCATCCTGATGACGTCGAACGTGGGTTCGGACACGCTCAAGAAAGCGTCCACCCTCGGCTTCGCGCCGATCACGGACGAGAGCACCTATGAAAAAGCCCGGGAACGGGTTTTGGAAGAGGCGAAGAAGACGTTCCGCCCGGAATTTTTGAACCGTTTGGACGACCTGATCGTGTTCCGTTCGTTCACAAAGCCGGACCTTATCCAGATCTTGAGTTTGGAAGTGGAAAAGGTTTTGGAACGCTTGCGGAAGAAAAATCTCCGGCTGGAGCTCGACGAGAAGGCGAAAGACTTCCTGGTGGAGAAAGGCTACGACCCGCAATACGGTGCGCGGCCGATGCGCCGGGCGGTGGAGCGCTATTTCGAGGATCCGCTGGCCGAAGAGATTCTCAAAGGCGTTTTAGTCGAAGGCAGCATGATTCAAGTCACGGCGGGGCCGGACAAGCTGCTGTTCAACCAAAAGGCGGCGGCGGAAGGTGCCGGCGCAGTGGCGACTTAAACGGTTTAATACATCAAGCCGCGTTGAAAAACGCGGCTTTTTTGTTGGCGAAATCAGCCGGTAATTCCTACGCTATATCAATGAAAGGCATCATTCTCGCCGGCGGCGCCGGCTCGCGTCTGTACCCGTTGACGCTGGTCGCGAGCAAGCAGTTGCAGCCCGTTTACGACAAGCCGATGGTCTATTATCCGCTCACGACCCTGATCGAGGGTGGTATCCGCGAGTTGTGCCTGATCTCGACGCCGCATGACCTCCCGCGTTTCAAGCAATTGCTGGGTGACGGTTCGCGTTTCGGGGTGACCATTGAGTATCGCGAACAGGCCAGGCCGGCGGGCATCGCGCAGGCGTTTCTCATCGCGGAAGACTTCATCGGCAAGGACAACGTGACGCTGATCCTCGGTGACAATATCTTTTACGGCGGCGATTCGTTTTATCGCGCGTTTGCGGAATTCAAAAACGGCGAGACGATCTACGGTTATCATGTGAATGATCCGGAACGGTACGGCGTGGTGGAATTTGATGCGGATGGCAAGGCGGTGTCCATTGAGGAGAAGCCGGCGCATCCCAAGAGCAATTACGCGGTGCCGGGACTTTACATCTGCGACAACCAGGTGGTGGAGATCGCCAAGAATTTAAAACCTTCCGCGCGCGGCGAACTGGAGATCACGGCGGTGAACGTGGAGTATCTGCGGCGCGGTGTGTTGCGGGTGCAACGGTTGACGCGCGGGTTTGCGTGGCTGGACGCCGGCACGAGCAGCAGCTTGCACGAGGCGAGCGCGTATGTGCAGACGATCGAAAAGCGCGCGGGCATCAAGATCGGCTGTCCGGAAGAAGCGGCGTTCCGGCAAGGATTTGTTTCGCTGGCGCAACTGGAAAAAATTGTCTCGGAAATGCCGAATTGTGAATATCGCACTTACCTGGAAAACGAAGTCGTGGCCGAGGCGAAACGGCTGAAAAAACAGGGCTGAAAAAATAATTATGATCCTTCTTCTCGGTGCCACCGGTTATATCGGCGAAGCGTTTGCGCATGAATTGACGCGGCGCAAAAAGACCTTTGTGGCGTTGTCGCGCAAGCAAACTGACTATACGCGCTTCGATGTCTTGTTGGAATTTTTGCGGGCGAATAAGCCGGAGTTTGTCGTCAATGCCGCCGGTTATACGGGCAAGCCGAACGTGGATGCGTGCGAGTTGGACAAGGCGGGGACACTGGTCGGCAACACGCTGTTGCCGCAGACCATCGCGCATGCGTGCCTGGCGGCGGGCATTCCGTGGGGGCATGTGTCATCCGGCTGTATTTACAGCGGGGCGAAGATTTCTGAGCACGGGAAGGTGCGGGTGGAAAAAGATCTTTCGAAGCCAGAATTGCATGCGATGGCGGAAACGAAGTCGCCGGCCGTCTTGGGTTTTACGGAGACCGATACGCCGAATTTTTCCTTTCGCGACCAGCCGTGCAGTTTTTACAGCGGCACCAAGGCGTTGGGTGAAGAAGCCATGGCCGGTGTCGGGCAGAGTTACATCTGGCGGTTACGCATCCCGTTTGATGAATTTGACAACAAGCGGAATTATCTGAGCAAGGTGCAGCGGTATGTGAAGGCATATGAGAATATTAATTCCATTTCGCATCGCGCCGACTACGTGAGCGCCTGCTTGGACCTGTGGGAACGCCGGGCGCCGTTCGGCATCTATAACGTGACGAATCCGGGCTATGTCACGACGCGGCATGTCGTGGGGTTGATCGAGAAGCATCTAAAGCCGGCGCGGAAGTTTGAGTTCTGGCAGAACGATGAAGAATTTTACAAGGTGGCAGCGAAGACGCCGCGCTCGAATTGCGTGATGGATGCTTCCAAGCTGATCGCGGCAGGGGTGAAGATTCGCGGGGTGGAAGAGGCGTTGGAGCATTCGCTCAAAAACTGGAAACCCGAATGAATTTACGATTTACAAATGACGATTTACGACGCGCCGCAGATTATGCGCGTAATAGTCATCGCGTAAATCGTGTATCGTAAATCGAAAATCAAATGAATCTTCTTATCACAGGTGGTGCGGGGTTTATCGGGTCGAACTTGATCCAGCATGTCATTGACGATGCGGGGGTGAAGAAACTCGTCAATCTGGACTGCCTGACGTATGCGGGGCGGTTGGAAAATTTGGAGACGGTGGCGCGCCATCCGAAATATGTTTTTGAGAAGGTGGATCTGCGCGACAAGGCGGCGACGTTGCAGGTGGTGGAGAAGCACGGCATCACGCATGTGATGCACTTGGCGGCGGAATCGCATGTGGACCGGTCCATCACCGGGCCGGGCGATTTCATTACGACGAACATCGTCGGCACGTTTAATCTGTTAGAAGCCTGCCGGGCGTTTTGGAACGGGCAGTTTGAGGGGAAGAAATTTCATCATGTTTCCACCGATGAAGTTTATGGCTCGCTGGGGGCGACGGGTTTGTTCACGGAGACGACGCCTTATGCGCCGAATTCACCCTATTCTTCGAGCAAGGCATCGAGTGATTTCTTGGTCCGGGCGTATCATCACACCTACGGTTTGCCGACGGTCATCACCAATTGTTCGAACAACTACGGACCGTTTCAGTTTCCCGAAAAATTGATTCCGGTGGTCATCCAGAGCGTCATGGCGCGCAAGGGCGTGCCGGTGTATGGCGATGGCATGAATGTGCGCGACTGGTTGTATGTGCGCGATCATGCGGAGGCGCTGTGGACGGTGCTGGGTCGAGGGACACTCGGCGAGACGTACAATATTGGCGGGCACAACGAATGGGCGAACATCTATATCGTGCAGCTTATCTGTGATACGATCGATGAATTCGCGCCGGAACTGGGCGGCAATTCACGCTCGCTGATCACGTTTGTCAAAGACCGGCCCGGGCACGACCGCCGATATGCCATTGACGCCACGAAGATCCAGCGCGAGCTTGGCTGGACGCCGGCGCACAAGTTTGAGGATGGCATCCGCGAAACCATCCGCTGGTACCTGGACAACCAAGCGTGGGTGACATCCGTATTGAAGAAATAACTGAACGGTTTGCGGTAAATGGCATCAAACACCTGATTGAACATGTACCGCCTCAAAATCAACCTGCTGCTGGCCTTGTTGTGCCTGGCGGCGGGGTGGTCGCGGGCGGCGAGTGCGCCCGGTCCGGTGGTTTGGGACCAAGAGGACGACCGGGTGAGCGCCGATGTGCGCGGGGAGGAGCTTTGGCCGTTGCTGGAAGATGTCGCCCATGCGACCGGCTGGCATATCTTTGTGGAGCCGGACACGGGCCGGAAGGTGGATGTAAAATTCAAAGACCTGCCGAGCGGTGAGGCGTTGCACAAACTTCTGGGCGATCTCAATTTCGCCTTTGTGCCGAAGACCAATGAACCCTCGCAGCTTTATGTTTTCAAAACGAGCCTGCAAATGGCCACGCGCCGGGTGCAGAGCACCAATGCCGTGGTCAAAGCCGGGCCGCCGCGCCATGTGCCGAATGAACTCATCGTGAAGCTCAAGAAGGGCGGGGACATCGATGCGCTCGCGAAATCGGTCGGGGCGAAGGTGGTCGGACGCGATGACAAGCTGGGCATCTACCGGCTGCAATTTGACAGCGAAGCGGATATGGAAGCGGCGCTGGCGAAATTGAAAACCAACGATGCGGTGGCGGCGGTGGACTATAATTATTACTACGATCCGCCAATGCAGCCGCAACCGGCGGCGAATGTGTCCGGCACCCAGCCCAAACTGACGTTGGATGATTCTTCGTCCGGCGACCCGTGTCATCCCATCGTGGCGGTCATCGACACGCAAGTGCAGTCGCTTGGCAGCCAGTTGGATCAGTTTGTGATGAAGCCGGTCACCGTCGTGGACAATGTCGTGCCCTCCACCACTTTGACGCACGGCACGGCGATGGTGAACTCGGTGCTGGATGCCATCGCGCAATCTTCCGGCGGGCACAGTGCGACGAAAATATTGCCGGTGGTGGTGTATGATTCCGGCGAGCAGACGACGACTTGGAACGTCGCCCTCGGCGTGCAGGCGGCGGTGAACAACGGTGCAACGGTGTTGAACATGAGCCTGGGCGGCACCGGTGATAGCGCGGTATTGGACGACATCATCCAGCAGGCACTGGCGAAAGGGATCGTGATCTTTGCGGCTGCCGGCAACCAGCCGGTGAACACGCCGACGTATCCGGCGGCGTTGGCGGGGGTGAATGCGGTGACCGCCTTGGGTGCGCCGGGGCAACTGGCATCGTATGCGAATTACGGCAGTTTTGTTTCCATGGCTTTGCCGGGCGCGAACGTGGTGCAGGAGGCCGGACAATCTTACATGGTACAGGGGACTTCGACCTCCACGGCTTATGCTTCGGGAATCGCGGCGGGAACGAAGGGGATCAATTGCCAGTCGTGGTCGCAGATCGAGACGGCAATGCAGCAGAAGTTTCCGGTGCCGCCGAAGAGCAATTAACAGGAAATCAGCGAGGTTAGTGCAACGATCAGTGGGAAAGGCAGCCGTACTTGATGAAGGTGCCGATGAACACGCCCATCGAGGCGATGAGCAACCACGGGCTGCCGTGCATCAACAGGACGATACCCCAACTGATAAAGAACGCGAACAACAGGAACGTCAGGATGGCCAGCGAAAATTTCATCGGCGGAGATTATACTGGGTTTTTTGGAGGTGTGCAAGGCTGGGGTGTGGCGGTTGGCGAGATTTTGGATGTAAAAAATTACGCGCAATGCCGCCTAAAGACGGAACTCCGAACAGGGGCGGCTCCGGGTGATGCAATGCGTTTTTGAAAATTCACATTTAAGCGGCATAAATGCCGGGCTCCCTCGGGTGCCGATCAATTCGGGAATTTCAGGGCGGCTTGTTGGGTGGGCGTCAGACAGGAGAGATCATCCTGGTAGAAATACCATTTATGGGCGGTGGAATCGTAGGTGGTGAGACGGTACATCTTTTCGATTTTGTACCAGGAAGCCGAACCGTCGGCATACAACTCATTGCCGCCATCGGGAAAACCGGTTTTGCTGCGGAGATGGACGGCCGTCCAGCCGTTTCCGTCATTCATGATGTCTTCTGCCGCGAGCAGCCAGCCGGGTTTGGCATTACCCAGTTTGACCGGGCTTAAGCCGGGGTTGAACAAACCCTCGGTATTGTTCCAAGCCGTCACCCCGCCCAAATACTGATAGCCGATCTGCCATTGGAGTGCGCCGGCGTTGTAAGTGGCGGTACCGTTATTGATTTCAGGGCAGCACCAGATCGAAGGCGAGTTGGTTCTGGTCGGGTCAAGATTGACGGACTTGGATTGCGTGGCGGTGGTGTCATCCAAGGCATGCAGGTTAAATTTGTTGGCCCCCGCCGTTTTTGGGTTGAACAACTTGTCATTATTTTCCCCGGCATAAACCGTCAGGCCGACCCCGACCTGCCGCAGGTTGTTCATGCACGAGATGCGTTTGGCCCGTTCTTTCGCACTGGCCAAGGCCGGCAGGAGCATCGCCGCCAGAATGGCGATGATGGCGATCACGACCAGCAATTCAATCAGGGTGAAGCCGGAACGGCGGTGAAAGGAGCGGCGGTCTGAAACGCGGCGGTGCATATAATATTTAGTGCGGTTGGTTCTGAGGGTTGAAAAAACTTACTTTCAAACCGCCTTTGTAGCCATAGAACATTTGTTCTAACACGAGCAGGACGGTGTGCTTTTATGCGCAGCTTATTTTAGGAGAATGAGCGCCGCCCCCTCATCCTCGCCTTCTCCCCCGAGGGGGCGAAGGGACCATCGCTGATGGCTGTGGTCGCAAAGCAGATAGGTTCGTCTATGAAGATCTTTTTCACGAAGCGACTTGTCTGGCGGAGTGTTCTCGGGAATAAATCCGGCATGCAAAACAAAACTGTGCTGGCTTTTTTGGATGATATCTATGAAGACCTTGAGCTTTGGTATCCCAAGCTGCGCTTGGAAGCGGCTGGCTATGCCCTGAAATGTGCGGCGCCGGAGATCAAGACCTATGCTGGCAAGCATGGCTATCCGGCTGCATCTGATCTGCTGCTCAAGGATGCCCGCAGCCAGGATTTCTGCGGTCTGCTGGTGCCGGGCGGTTTTATGCCGGATAAGCTGCGTCGCGATCCCAAGGTGCTGTCGTTGACCCGCGAATTTTTTGAGCAGGGCAAGCTGGTCGCTTTCATCTGTCACGGCGGCTGGATCCCCATCTCGGCCAAAATCTTAAAAGGCAAACGGGTGACGGGCTCGTTGGGCATCAAAGATGATCTCGAAAATGCGGGTGGTATATGGGTGAATGAACCGGTGGTGGTGGATGGGAATCTGATTTCAAGCCGGACGCCGAAGGATTTGGCGCCGTTTGGGGAGGCGATGGTGAAGTTTTTGGGGACGTGAGGCGTGGGGGGCGTTGACGCTCGAGGATTAGCACTGGGGGAACCTCAAACGACCAAGACATTACTCACACAAAGGGGAAAGCTGGATGGAAATCCAATTCGGACTTCGGTGTAATCCGTTGATACCCTTTAAAATCCGCCAAAATCCGCTCAAGCCGACCATGAAAATAAAAAAATATGAAAAAGCTGATCGGCGTAAAAGGCGGATGGAAAGACGATCACTTGAGCAATAGCATAAGCAGCGGAAGATTTTATCTTTGCGCCGGCGCGGTGAGGTTGGCGAATATCACGGGCACCTGTACGAACGGTCTGACGCTGGCGAACATAGCGGGTGTAAAACTGAGTAATATCGAAGTGAGCGGTTATCAAGGTGCGTTGTTGACCACAACGAAAGTACGGGGCAGTGGCTTGGGCGATTTTAAAAAATGAACACGCGCCCACGCATCAAAATCTGTTGCATCAAATCGCCCGAGGAGGCGCGGCTTGCCATCGCGCACGGGGCGTCGGCACTGGGGCTGGTGTCATCGATGCCGAGCGGGCCGGGCGTGGTGGATGAGGCGATGATCGCGCGCATCGCGGTGACGGTGCCGCCGCCGATCGCGACGTTTTTGCTGACGTCGTTGCGCGAGGCGGATGCGATCATTGCGCAACAACGGCGGTGCCGGACGAACACGTTGCAGCTATGCGATTATGTCGAGTTATCGGTCTACGCAAAATTGCGCGTGGCGCTGCCGGGCATCGCGTTGGTGCAGGTCATCCATGTGGAAGGGGAGGAATCCGTGGCGCTGGCGGAGAGCATCGCGCCGCATGTGGACGCGATCCTGTTGGATTCGGGAAACACGTCGTTGACGGTAAAGGAACTGGGCGGCACGGGACGCGTGCATGACTGGCGTTTGAGCCGGCGCATCCGGGAGGCGGTGACGAAGCCGCTTTTTCTCGCGGGCGGATTGCGGAGCGCGAACGTGCAGGAAGCCATCGCGGCGGTGCAACCTTTCGGCCTCGATCTATGCAGCGGCGTCCGGACGGACGACCGGCTAGATGAGGAAAAGCTGCGGGGATTTTTTAAGGCGGCGCTTGGTGGCGGCTGAATTTTTATGATTGGCTTTAAACAATCATCAATGACCGCTGCAACAGCCAAAAAGTCCTTGAGTTATGACCGGGTGACACCAAAATACGGGCAGGGCATGGATGCTGTCGCGGACAACTGTGGGCACTTGAGAACAATCTAATTACAAACATTTTATGAAGCGGACGGCAACATTCATCGGGCTGGGTATTTTGGTTTTGGTATCATGCTTGGATGCTTTTTCTCAAAGCAGTCATATGCCACCATTTCCGCCCACGCTTCTCACTCCGCTCGGTGCAACATCAGGCGGAGTGATTCTGCCGCCCATCGCAGTAGCTCCACCCACACCACCAATAGTCATCATACCTTGGACGCCCCTGTCACAATGCACACCGCCGCCATCGGGCATTGTCGCGTGGTGGCCGGGGGAGAGCAATGCTTGGGATGTCATTGGTGGCCATGATGGGACATTGGTGAACGGTGCCGGCTTTGCCGCAGGGTATGTGGGGACAGCATTTTCATTTGCCACAACCAACGCGGGAATCAAAGTGCCCGCCAGCACGAGCCTGGATGTCGGGACGGGCGGCGGGCTGACCGTCGAAGGCTGGATCAAACCCACCGACCTGTCACAACGTGGTGAAATCTTCGAATGGAACAATGGTGATACCAATCTTCTATTCACGTGGGGCGTGCAACTCGTCATTTTAGGACCTGACGAACAGGGTTTGGGCGCGGGCAACATTTTCGCGGATGTCCATGGCGCGGACGGCGAACCGCATCAGCTCAGTGCGCCTGGCGGGGCTCTCACGGCCAATGTGTTCCAGCATGTGGCATTGACTTATGACAAGGGTACGGGCGTGGCCACGATTTATTGCAACGGGGCGGTGGTGGCGCAACAAAGTTTTGGCCAATTCACGCCGTTGACTTCATATGATTTTTACATCGGCCTGCGTCCGGCGGGTGAGGGTGTCCATTCATTCCCCGGGGAAATTGATGAATCTGCCGTCTATAATCGCGCCCTCTCTGCGGCCGAAATCGCCGCCATCTACAACGCCGGTGCCGCCGGCAAGTGTGAGTCCCCGTGCGCGCCCCAGCCGTCGGGTGCGGTGGCGTGGTGGCCGGGCGAGAGCAATGCTTTTGATGTCGTCGCCGGTAACAATGGCACGGTGCCGCCGCAGGTGGATTATACCACCGGCAAAGTCGGGTTGGGATTTGATTTTCACGGCAATGCGAATATTACCATCCCGGATGCGCCGGCGTTGAATCCAACCAACCAATTGACCATTGAAGCATGGGTATATCCGCGCGCGCGCAATCCTTACACATGGTCGCAAGATCTGGTCACCAAGGATGGGGAGTGCGGTGATCGCGAATATATGTTGAACGTGGGCGATTCGACGGCCACCCCGGGCGCAGGTGATTTCCGGGCGCATATGGGGTTAGACTCCGGCCTGCTGATCTTTGACGGGGCAACGATCATCCAGCCGAACACTTGGTATCATGTGGCGGAAACATACGATGGCACCCATTTGACATTGTATGTGAACGGCGTGGTGGATGGCCAGATGGCCGCCAGCGGGAATATCATCACGACGACGCAGCCGATGCGGATCGGCGGCGGGGCGCCGGATGGCTGCCTGGCATATTATTTTGACGGAATCATTGATGAACCAACCCTCTACAACCGGGCGCTCTCTTCCAATGAAATTGCCGCCATTTATTTCGCAGGTGCCGCCGGAAAGTGCAGTCTTCCGTCTTTGGCACCCGTGGTCATTACGCCGCCGACCAGCCAGACAGTGATTGAAGGTGGCGAAGCTGACCTGTCCGTGACGGCTGTGGGAGCCGGAACGTTGAGTTATCAATGGCTTTTTAATGGCGTCAAGGTCGCCGGGGCCAAAAGCGCGGCGCTCAGCCTGCCGGACATCCATCCCTATCAAGCCGGGAATTATTCGGTGCGTGTCACCAGCGCGAGCGGTTCGGTGACAAGTGCGCCAGCGGTGATCACGGTGATCAGCCAGAAGATTTTGATCTATAATTATTCGGGCAGTGAAAAGGTCACCACTCAGGGCACGGAGACATCTTACAATTTCTCCGGGGAGCTGTTTTTCATACCGGACACGACGAACGCCACGTTTGTGGGCTGGGCCAATATCAATGGCACCAAACAGTATTGGGTGACGGCGACCTCGGATTATCAATGGTTCAAGGTCAACGGCAGCCTGGGCCGCAGTTACACGGTGTTGGGCAAGGCGGGGATGACATTCGATGGCAATGGCCGCCCGAGCTTGTGGTCGTTCCTGCACAAGGGGCAGAACGCAAACTTGCCGATCGCCACCGGCAAAACCTATCTGTTTCCGAACACGTTCACGTTCAGCGACACGGAATTATATCCGGATGCGTTGACAGGGAAACAGGTGCTGCGCGAAGCGTCCTCGAATTACAATTTCTTGCAGGGCAACACGCAAACGGCCAACAACGGCGGCCAGACCGTGTATGACCTGCAGACGGCCTTGATCGCGTCGCTGGTCAAGCAAGGCTACCATCCCCAATGAAGCGGGCTGCCAAACGTTGCCTGAGATTCGCGGACATTTACTTTCCGTCCGGCGGCTGCTAAAACTTGCACGTGCTTGATTCCGCTGCCATCTGGAAAAATCTCAATTCACCGGGCCGGTTGTTTCTTATCGCCGGTCCCTGCGTGATCGAGAACGAAAAACTGTGCCGCACCGTCGCCACCTCGCTGGTGAAGACGTGCAAAAAGCTCGGTATCTTTTATATTTTCAAAGCAAGTTTTGACAAAGCCAATCGTACCTCCGGCAAGGCGTTTCGCGGACCGGGCATCGTTGCCGGCTTAAAAACGCTGGCGACGATCCGCGAGGAGTTTGGCGTGCCGGTGGTGACGGACGTGCATACGGAGGAGCAAGCCACGGCCGCCGGCAAGGTCGTGGACATCCTGCAAATCCCAGCTTTTCTCTGCCGCCAGACGGACCTGATTGAGGCCGCGGTGGCCACGGGCAAAATCGTTAACATCAAAAAGGGTCAGTTTCTTTCCCCGAATGAGATGGGGCGCGTCGCGGAAAAAGCGCGCCTATCCGGCGGCAAGAAAATTCTTCTCACGGAACGCGGCACAACGTTCGGCTACAACAATCTCGTGGCGGACATGCGTTCGATCCCGGTGATGAAGTCGTTCAATTTTCCGGTGGTGTTCGACGCCACGCACTCGGTGCAGCAGCCCGGCGGCGGCGGCGACAAGACGACGGGGCAGCGTGAATTTGCGCCGGTGCTGGCGAAAGCGGCGCTCGCAGTTGGCGCGGACGGACTGTTCATCGAAACGCATCCGCGCCCGGACGAGGCGTTGAGCGACGGGCCGAACATGATCCCGCTCGGGGAAATGGCGGCGACGCTCAAGAGCCTGCTTAAAATTTACAAAGCCGCCCAATAACCTTTGTGGCAAAAATTTCCAAACAACTGGCCGCACGGCTCAAGCGGGTTAAATTATTCCTGTGCGATGTGGATGGCGTGCTGACGGACGGCTCGATCTTCATCGGCGGCGAACGCGAGTTCAAGCGGTTCAATATCCGTGACGGCCTGGGCGTGGTGCTGGCGCGGCGTGCGGGGTTGAAAGTCGGCTGGGTTTCGGCCCGGCCATCGCTGGCGACGAAGCTGCGCGCGGATGAGTTGAAGATCGATTTTCTGGTGCAGCAGGGCGATGCGACGAGCAAGACGGCGGCGATCGAAGGCTT